>OZ271839.1:0-87500 GCA_965601825.1 Balneolaceae bacterium
CTTGGCATGGTTGATATCCTGCCTGGTGACGTTGAGAAATGGAGAGCTTTAGAAGCTATTATTCATGAAGAGGCTGCGAATTTCAATTTTGAAGAAATTCGAACTCCAATCATGGAACAAACAGAGCTTATAAAAAGAGGTATTGGTCAATTAACTGATATTGTTACCAAAGAGATTTTTGCCTTTACAAAGGGAGACAGCAATTATGTGCTACGCCCTGAATTAACTGCACCGGTAGTTCGGGCTTTTGTTCAGCATCATTTGGCACAACGTGGTGGAGCTCAAAAGCTTTATTATATCGGTCCCATGTTCCGTGCTGAACGTCCACAAAAAGGACGTCAGCGACAGTTTCATCAATTTGGTTTAGAAATACTTGGTACGGATGATCCCATTGCTGATGTAGAATGTATCACATTTATGATGCGAATTTATGAACGTATTGGTATTAAAAATTTCACTTTGAAACTGAACTCTGTAGGCGATCCGGAAAGTCGTGATGCTTATAAAAATGTACTTCGCGAATATCTTCGTCCAAATCTGGATAAGCTAAGCGAACTATCTAAGACCCGTTTTGAGAAAAACCCAATGCGAATTTTGGATTCAAAAGAACCTGAAGATCAGAACTTTATTAAAAATGCGCCGGTTATAAGTGATCACTTAAATGAGGAATCAACAGAACACTTCAAGTCAGTGTGTAAATATTTAGACATGCGTGGAATTGAATATGAAATTGATCCTCTTCTTGTGCGGGGTATGGATTATTATACTCGCACTGCTTTTGAGTTAACTAGTCCTGATCTCGGATCCCAAGACGCACTTGCAGGTGGCGGTCGCTATGATTTATTAGTGGAAGAAATTGGAGGTCAACCAACTCCGGCTGTCGGTTTTGCAGCAGGAATGGAGCGATTATTGATTGCCTGCGAGGAATTAGGCATTGAATTGACCAACGAGAAATCAATTGATGTTTTTTGTGTCTGCCTAGGTAATAATGCCAGAAATTGGGTAATTGAACATCTTTCAGAATTCAGAAATCGCGGGATTTCAGCTACAATGGATTACAAAGGGCGATCAATGAAAGCACAAATGAAAGAAGCTAATCGCCAGAATGCTCGTTTTGCACTGATTATTGGAGATAACGAACTTGAGTCAGGCAAATTTGTTTTCCGTGATATGAATCAAAGCAACGAAGAGCATCTCAATTTAGAAGAGATACTAAATCGATTTTCTTAATTACTCATATTCAAGTTGAGATTTTAACTCGGCGATATCTTTTGGATAGCCTAGAATAGATAGAATATCACGAGATTCGAGTAGTGTCTTTCCTTTTGGTATGATGATCTCACCATCTCGTTCAATAATAGTTACGAGACACTCGCCCGGTAAATCCAGATCCATAATCCTTTTTCCAATCCATTCTTCGGCTTTAGTGTGCTCAATTAAACGAATATTAAAGAAGCGTTCATCAGTAAGAAGAACTTGCTTCATCGCTTTCTCAATTGTTGCACTTTTCCATCGCTCCAGGAATCCATCAGCTTCAATTAACTCAGCTAAATGACCAATAATCCTCATATGAAGTAGAGGCTTATCTTTTGGTGTAGCCAAGAAGATTATCGCATATGCTTTTTTATCCTCTTTATTGATGGAAAAATTGATTCCATCTGCTGAGTGAATCGCTAACATCTCAGGTATTTTAACTTCCTCTAACTGCACATACTTGAAGAAAATCCCGTCCTTCATCTCTATGAAATTATCACCTAAATCCGATATTTGTTCTTTCAGAAAACTGCGATCTAATTTCAAACGCTGATTTAGTGTGATGGTCGCTTTCATTAATAAACGATCCAGATTCGTATAATCTTCCTCAACATGAAGCACAATGGATCTAGCAATTACTTGCTCATAGGTTAGCGAAGTATCAACATTTTTTTCATTGATGATCGTCATTAACTCATGTTCGAGAGCTTCATATCGTTGCTGACCTAATCGACTATACACATGAAAGATCGCTCCCTGACGTTTTACTTTTCCATGAGCGTAATAGAAGTACCAAACGATACATAAAACAGTAATTGTGCCTGTAAAACCAACTGCTAGTAATCCCATTTCAGCAACTAGCCAAATCGAGATAATCATTCCGGCAATTTGAACCCATGGATAAAATGGAGATTTATAACCAGGTTTATAAGCTTCAATTCTACTTTCTCTCATCACTATTACAGAGAGATTCACAAGTAAAAACAGTAGTAGTTGAAAGGCACTTGCCAGTTTTGCTACGGCTTCTACATTAAAAAGAATGAGAATTAACGCCATTGCAATAGTAGTCATCACTACTGAAATATGAGGAGTACCAAATCGTCCTATAGTTTGAAAAATCGGACTCACTAGTCCATCCCTACTCATCGCTAGCGGGTAACGGGATGAAGACATAATTCCTGCATTCCCAGTTGAAGCGAACGCTGCAATTGCAGCCACTACAACTAATATCACACCTAAATTAAACGGTAAGAATCCTAGAAATTTCTCTCCAACATCAGCAACCGGTGTTAAGCTTGAGTAGAAATCATTTGGAGCAAGAACTTTCGTCATGATATATACTCCAAATACATACACTGCAGTTGTAGTTACCAGCGAAAGAATCATACTCAATGGAATTGCTCTATCCGGATTCTGAACTTCTTCGGCTACACTCGTTACTTTAGTTAAACCAGCATAGGAAACAAATACAAGACCAATTGTTGATATGAATCCATTAATCCCATTATTAAAAAAACTGTATTCCCCTCCTAGAATAACATCAGGTGAAGAGTATACATGAACTAAGCCCGCTATGATAAAGAAGGTCATAATTCCAACTAGTGCGGCAACTAAAACCCTTTGTAGTACGGCAGTTTCTTTGGCTCCGAATATGTTGAGCAATCCAAATGCAAAAGTAAGAACCAAAGCCAGCGGAATAATTGGAACATTCACATAAAATGATAAATAAGCTCCCAAACCAATCAAAGCAAAAGCACTTTTGAAAACCAAAGCAACCCATGACCCGAGTCCACCAATTGTACCAACCATCGGCCCAAGTGCTCGATCTAAGAAATAAAAGGTACCTCCTGCTTTAGGCATAGCAGTACTCAATTCTGCAACACTAAACATTGAAGGAAGAATCAAAAAGCCCGCAGCCAGATACGCTAAATATACAGAGCTTCCCGTTTCCATTGCTGCTAAACCAGGCAACAAGAAGAAACCTGAACTGAACATTGCACCCGTACTTACTGCGTAAACATCGAATAGCGTAAGCTTTTTAGATAATTTTTTCTTAGGGTTGGCCATAAATTACAGTTTTATTTACCCGCTCTGATTCTTGAGAATAATAGCTTTTTTCAAAATCTAGTTCCCAATAAAGTTTCAAAAGAAAAATATGTTACTTTGCCCAGTAGATAATAATTAGTTCTTACGGGTACAAAATTGAATGAAGAAATTTTACTAGGATTAGCTAGTGTGGTTGCTCTGGGAATTACCGCGCAATGGTTAGCATGGCGTACAAAGCTGCCTGCAATCCTGGTATTGTTAATTTTCGGAATTGTTGCGGGACCAGTTACTGGTGTTATTGATCCTGATCATTTAATGGGTGGATTACTTCAGCCTTTTGTATCCATTTCCGTTGCCATTATACTATTTGAAGGCGGGCTAAGCCTTAGCATGACTGAATTCCGAAAAATTGGTGGTGTAGTCATTAAGTTGATTACCGTTGGCATTCTAATAACCTGGGCATTAGCAGCTATATCAGCATATTATTTTCTCGATTTAGGAATTGAAATTGCAGTATTGTTTGGTGCCATTCTAATTGTAACCGGACCAACGGTAATTATTCCGTTGTTAAGGCAAGTTCATCCAACCGAAAAAGCCGGATCTGTGATTAAGTGGGAGGGAATCGTCAACGATCCAATTGGTGCAATGATGGCCGTTCTCGTTTTCGAAATTATTGTAGCCGGCGGGTTTGAAAATATATCCGGTCGGGCAGGTTTAGTAATTGTTACAACTATTATTGATGGTACTTTTTTTGGAGCCCTTGGTGCAGGTATCATTTATTTAATGCTCAAAAAACATTGGATTCCTGATTTCCTTCAAAACCCAATCACTTTTGCTACAGTAATTGGAATATTTACACTTTCAAATCTCCTTCAGCATGAATCAGGATTACTTGCTGTAACTGTAATGGGCTTGTTACTCGCTAATCAGAAAACTGTTCGCATAAAACATATTCTTGAATTCAAAGAAAATCTTCAGGTTCTGCTTATTTCAACATTGTTTATTCTATTAGCCTCACGCCTAAAAATTGATGACCTCGCATATTTCAATTTGAATAGTGCTTTATTCCTGGCAGCTCTCTTTTTTGTGGTACGTCCGGCATCCATTTATTTGTCCACTTTGAAATCGAACCTAAACCTTCGGGAAAGAACATTTATAGCATGGATGGCTCCTCGCGGTATTGTAGCAGCAGCTATTTCGGCGATTTTTGCACTTCGGCTTGAACAAGAAGGCTATGCCGAAGCGGGTCAATTAGTCCCATATACTTTCATTGTGATCATAGCTACGGTTACTATTTATGGTTTAACTGCTAAACCAGTTGCCAGATTACTCGGGGTCGCTAAACCTGAACCACATGGAGTGATTTTCCTTGGTGCTCACGATTGGGGGAGAATGCTTGCTTTAAAACTTCAGGATTTGGGTTTCAAAGTTATAGTCGCAGATTCTAACTGGGATAACATTTCAGTAGCTCGAAAAGCGGGCTTAGCAACTTATTATGGCAATATTCTCTCTGAATATGCTATGGATGAGATTGATCTTGATGGTATTGGAATTTTAATGGCTATGATTCCGAACGATGAAGTAAACGCATTAGCCTGTCTCCGTTTTTCAGAGGAATTTGGAACCTCCGCCGTCTTTCAACTTGCTCAATCTGCGGCTTCAAATCGTCGTCAAAACGATACCAGTGAATATATTGGCGGCAGAACATTATTTTCCAATAATCTGAATTATGCTAAGATTCACGATTTTATGAAGAAAGATGTTGTTGTATCAGTGACAGAATTAAGCAATGAATTTTCATTTCGTGACTATCAAAATCGATATTTCGATAATTCTATTCCTATCTTTGCCATGCAAGGTGAAATTGTAATGCCCTTTTCCCTTGACAATCCTCCAAATCCGCAAGCGGGTGATTCAATTATCGCTTTGACTATTGCGAATGAAGAGGAACTCACTCCAAAATCTACTGTCGAAGAACAAAGCTCCTAGTATCCATGTTTCCAAATCAAGTGGTGGATGCCCTAAATGGGCATAAAACCCCCTTTTATTATTACGATGTTGAATTGCTACGTCAAACTCTGAGTCAGGTCAAAAAATATGGTATTGATCGAGGTTATCGAGTGCATTTTGCATTGAAGGCAAATCATCAGCCTAAAATATTACAGATAGTCAGAGAATATGGACTCGATGCTGATTGTGTAAGTGGTGGCGAAATTATTCGTGCTTTAGATACCGGCTTTTTGCCAAATCAAATTGCATTTGCAGGAGTCGGAAAAAGTGATGATGAAATCAATCTCGCTCTCAGTCATGGAATTTTCTGTTTTAATTGTGAATCAGCACAAGAACTTGAAGTAATTAATGATTTAGCGAAAAAAGCGGGTAAGACAGCCCGAGTTGCGCTTCGATTGAATCCTAATGTTAATGCAGAAACACATCATTATATCACAACGGGATTAAGTGAAAACAAATTTGGGATTATTGAAGACGATCTTGATCTGGTTTTAGAAAAGATTCCTGCTTTGAATAACATTCAGCTAATTGGGATTCATTTTCATATCGGTTCACAAATAGTAAAGTTCGAACCATTTGAACAGCTTTGTAATAAAGCTAATGAGCTCAATGATTACATCGAAAGCAAAGGTTTTAATCTGGAAATAATCAATGTTGGTGGTGGATTTGGTATTAATTATGATCACCCAAACAATGATTCAATCCCTGACTTCAAGCACTTTTTTGATACATTCTCAAAGAACATCAAACTGAAAGATCACCAAACGCTTCACTTTGAATTAGGTCGATCAATAGTTGGCCAATGTGGTAGTTTGATATCAAGAGTACTTTATACAAAATCAGGGCGTATAAAAAATTTCGCCATTATTGATGCTGGCATGACAGAACTTCTTCGTCCGGCTTTATATCAGGCTATCCACAATATTGATTCATTGACCTCAAAAAGAACAGGTAAAAAGTATGATGTTGTTGGTCCGATTTGTGAAAGCTCTGATACTTTCAGAAAAGACATTGAACTACCGGAACTCACTCGCGGCGATCTGATTGCTATTCGAAGTTGTGGCGCCTATGGGGAAGTGATGCAGAATGAATATAATCTACGTCCACATGTTCGATCTTTATATTCTGATGAAATCTGAGACTAACTCAGAGCGCCGAACCATTCATTTACTCTTTGTTGATTGGCAGTAAATTCAATCTTATTGAATTCAAATTCATTTGTTGCTGAATTGTAAGTGTAATCCTCCGACCAATCCTCTTTATTTTTCATGATTTCTTTTAAAGCATGAATCATATACTCGATTTCTGAATCTAGCATAGTTGGATGAATTGATGCACGAACCCAACCAGGTCGAACACTTAAATCACCACTCATAACTAGTTTTTCTAATTCCTGAGATCTGGCTCTGTTTACATCCAACAAATAATGACCATAGGTTCCTGCACAAGCACATCCGCCTCGCATTTGGATTCCAAATCGGTCATTGAGAATCTTAACAACCAGATTAAAATGAATACCATGAGTTAAAAAAGAAATGGCGCCTAATCGCTGCCTATGTTCAGCGGCTAGAACGGTAACCCCATCAATGTTTACTAAGCCTTCCATAAATCTATCCACGAGCTCATGTTCTCTTTTTCGGATATTTTCAGCGCCCATTTCTTCTTTCAATTTAAAAGCCATTGCTGATCGGATTCCCTGGATGAAAGGTGGTGTTCCTCCATCTTCTCGATCTTCAATATTTGGGATGTATCTGTGCTCATACCATGGAGAAGTATAAAGTACTGTTCCACCACCGGGAATATCTGGTGCTCGATTGTGATACAATCTCGAATTAAAAATAGCAATTCCCGGACTTCCTGGTCCGCCCAGAAATTTATGTGGAGAAAGGAAAATGGCATCCAAATGTGCCCCTTCTTCTTTAGGATGCATATCAATTTCGACATATGGTCCTGAACAGGCAAAATCCACGAAGCAAACACCGTTATGTGCATGGACTCGTTTGGCAATTTCAGAATAAGGGGTTTCCAATCCCGTGACATTGGAACAAGCAGTTACCGAAGCAATTTTGAATTTACGATTCGTGTATTTCTTTAGTAGTTCATCGAAATGATCAAGATCAACTAAACCGTCTTCCTTTGCCTGAATTATTTCAAGATCAACAATAGTCTCTAACCACGAAGTGTGATTAGAATGATGTTCCATATGAGTAATAAATACAATCGGTCTGTTTTCCTCTGAACATTCTATCAATCGGTTTGATCTATTATTCTCGCTTAGTTCAGGAGCGTAATCAGTAACTCTATCCGGGATTTTCAACCCTAGAATTCGCTGCAGTTTTGTGATCGCCGCTGTCATACCGGATCCACAAAAAACTAAATAATCATCAGCAGCAGCATTAACCTGCTCTTTGATGTAATCTTTCGCCCGATGATAGGCTTTAGTCATTGCAGTGCCCGTCACTGTTGTTTCAGTGTGAGTATTACCAACAAAAGGTAGAATCTCATAATGTATTCGATCCTCTATCGGGCCATACATACGTCCGCTTGCAATCCAATCAGCATATAGAATTTTTTGCTCACCGTAAGGAGTTTCGAAAGTTTGATCTACTCCAATAATGTTCTCCCGAAATTTCGAAAAATATGCTTCGTTCATGCTTCTCAATTATTCCAATTCCAATGTACTAAATCTAAAATCGAAAATTCTATTCCACTCTCCTTCTTATCGAAACTGATTATTCAATTCAAGAGGAACTTTCTGAAAATCTTGCACTGAAATCACGATACAATGTCCGTATTTTAAACCCCGAAATATCATCTATTGGAATGAATATAAGTGTGTTAAAATTTGGTGGAACTTCCATGAATGACCACCAGACCTGGAAACAGGTTTTAGATATTATATCAAACTATGAGTACCCGGTTGTAGTGGTTTCGGCAACCGCTCGAACTACTCGTCAGTTAATTGAAACAGCGAAACTGGCAGAAGCTGGTAGTATGAATGAAGCTGCCGGAATTCTAGAGGATATTAGAATCCGTCACAATGATTTGGTTTCAAAGTTTCTGAAAGAGAATCCCCATCAAAAGAGTACACTTATTAAAGAAAGCTGTGAGAAAAAGGTGGACGAAAAAATCAGCCATCTTTCAAAACTCCTGGAATACACTAACAAGAAAGGAGTTTTAACTCCTCCCATGCAGGATTCTATTGCGGCAATAGGAGAGCAAATCTCTTCTTATTTATTCGCTCAATGTGGATTAGCTACAGATCAATTAACCCAGCATATCGACGCCAAGAAAATCATTAAAACCAATGCAGAGTATGGTTCTGCAAATCCAAATCGAGCGTTAATCAATCAAAAAAGTGGTTCGCTTGAAACCATTCTCGAAAATGGATTTACCCCGATAATAGGCGGATTTTATGGAGAAGCGCCAGACGGCACCACAACGACATTAGGATTTGAAGGATCAGATTATTCTGCAAGCTTAATTGGTGGGGCTTTAAATGCAAATGTTGTTGAAATATGGACAGATGTTAGTGGTGTTTATACGGGTGATCCAAGATTCATCCAAGATGCATCACCAATAGCAGAACTCACCTATTTTGATGCAACTGAGATGGCTTACTTTGGTGCAAAAGTGCTGCATCCATCAACGTTAAAACCGGCTCAAGAGCGCAATATTCCTGTTCTTGTTAAAAACATGTTCAGTCCGAAAGATGAAGGGACTAAAATCATTCGAGAATCAAACCATAAGAAGGATTTTCTTGCACTTTCCTTCAAAAAAAATATGTCATTACTGACGGTAAGCGCCTACGAAACTCTGATGGGCTTCTCATTTCTCACCAAAGTTTTCAATGTTCTGGAAAAATATCGTTTACCTGTTGATGCAGTTAATACGTCAGAAGCGTCTGTTACAATCGCATTATCAAATTCTGATAAATTGAAAGAACTCTCACAAGATCTGATAGAAGTTGGTTCTGTAGATTTAGAAAATCACAAAGGATTGATTAGTGTGATTGGTTGTAATCTATCGACTATGGATGAGCTGGAGAACAAAGTTTTTAAAGCTCTGGGTGATCAAAATATTGATATGATCACATATACAAAAGATAAACGAATCCTGAGTGTGGTAATAGATGATGACTCAACGATTGAAATGAGTCAGAAAATCCATACTTCACTCTTCTTCTGAAGTCTCATTTTCTTCTTCAACTTCATTAATAGGTAATTTAATACCCATTTTTTCAGCTCGTTTAGCCCACTGTTCTCTGGCTAGTTTTTGCATGTCTTCGATAGCATCGATTTCATCAACGATTTCAATTCCCAGCAGAGTTTCGATCACATCTTCCATGGTTACTACGCCGGAAAGACCGCCATACTCATCAACTACAACGGCAATATGTTCCTGCTTTTCAATCAACCTTTGAAGTAACACTTTCACAGAAACTGTTTCAGGAACAATCAACACATCTCGTTGAATTGTTTTAAGAACAGCTTCTCCATTTCCCTCTGACAGTTGTTCATAGAGATCCGTCTTCAGGATGTAACCCGTAATGTCTTCTTCATTCTGGCTAAAAATTGGAAATCTCGATACACGAAGCATTTCCTTTTCATTAAGCGCCTCTTGAATTGTAGTTGAATCAGAAAACTTCATCACCACAATACGAGGAGTCATAATGTCTTTCACTTTAAGTGAACTGAAGCGAATTAGGTTTTTAAAAATATTCGATTCCCCTTCTTCAAATATTCCTTCCTGCAGTCCCTGATCCGCCATAGCAGAAAATTCTTCTCGACTGATACTTGGCTCTTTTGAATCCGGGTTGATGATCTTGGTAATGAACTCAGATAGTTTTACAAATGGGTATGTGAGAATAATCAGTGTAGAGATAATTCGAGCTGATCCTGCTGCCATTCCTTTCCAGAAAGTAGCACCAAGTGTTTTTGGGATAATTTCAGATAAAACCAATATCAGTAAAGTTAGGACGGCAGAAACAATACTTAGATAAGCATCACCAAATACAATTAACGCTTGTGCACCTACTCCGGCAGCACCAACTGTATGTGCAATAGTGTTCAAAGTTAAAATCGCCGAAAGTGGCCGATCAATATCTTCTTTCAGCTTCTTTAATAAAGCACCAACTTTTGGTTGTTCTTGCTCTTTTAGCACAACATATGATGGTGTTATTGACAGCAATACTGCTTCAAGAATCGAACAAAGAAACGATACTCCAAGGGCCAATGACAGATAAAAAAGTAGTAATCCCATATGGCCTAAAAATAGGACTATTCTTGAAATCACCTTATTAAAGTTTTTATTGTTTCTGGAAGAAATATGAAGCTATCTTTGAGGCCATTTTAATTCAGATTCCTTGCCATAAATGCTCGCTCTTGAACAAATAACGCTAAATCTGAGTGATCGTGTCTTACTTGATAAAGTGAGCACCATCATCAATCCCGGAGAGCGGATTGGTTTAGTGGGTCCAAACGGAGCGGGAAAATCAACGCTGCTCAAAATAATTATGAAATTGAGAGAGTCTGATGGCGGCTCAATTATTTTGACCAGCTCTGAAACATTGGGGTATTTACCTCAAGATGGTGTTGATCCGGATTTTACTCTAACCGTAATTGAAGAAGTTGAAACTGCGTTCTCTGAGCTTTTCAATCTTGAGATGCAGGTAAAAGAGGTACAAGAGAAGCTTGCTCATGTAGATCATGAAACTGATGAGTATACAAAACTTCTTGAGCGCTATGGCTCACTTCAAACTCAATTAGAAACATCGGGTCTATATTCTCTTAGATCGGAAATCGAGAAAGTCTTGATGGGATTAGGGTTTTCTGAATCAGATTTTGATAGATCAACTTCTGAGTTTAGTGGTGGCTGGTTAATGCGGATTGCATTGGCAAAACTTCTGCTTCGAAAGCCAACCTATCTTTTGTTGGATGAGCCAACCAATCACCTTGATATTGAATCACTTCAATGGATGGAAAACTTTTTAAAATCTTATGAAGGTGCAGTGATAGTTGTTTCTCATGATCGAGCATTTTTAGACATGCTTACGACGAGAACCTTAGCAATCCGTCGTGGCAAAATGAGTGATTACTCAGGTAATTATTCTTTCTATGAGAGAAAATGGGAGGAAGAAAGAGAGCTTCTTATTAATGCACAGAAAAATCAGGAAAAGCAGCTTAAAGACACTCAGGAGTTTATTGATCGATTTCGATATAAAGCTACCAAAGCACGACAGGTTCAAAGTAGAGTAAAACAGCTTGAAAAAGTTGAAATGATTGAAGTAGAAGACGATTTAGCTTCTGTTTCATTCCGATTTCCTGAACCTGAAAGAAGTGGCCAAGTTGTGATGAATCTTGATCAGGTTACTAAAAGCTATGGCGACAATACTGTCTTTGAAAGTCTCGATTTTGAAGTTGAACGTGGGGATAAATTTGCAGTAGTCGGACCTAATGGCGCAGGTAAATCAACCTTGATAAGAATACTCTCCGGGAACGAGCCTATACAAGCCGGAATTAGAAAAATTGGCCATAAAGTAACGCACTCATACTTTGCACAGC
The DNA here is from genome assembly GCA_965601825.1 of Balneolaceae bacterium. Lineage (GTDB taxonomy): Bacteria > Bacteroidota > Rhodothermia > Balneolales > Balneolaceae > HXMU1420-13. The sequence continues at coordinate 11,874 of OZ271839.1, forward strand.
ATCAGGCCGAGGACTTAGATCTAAAAATGGATCCATTGGAGATCATGTTACAAGCCGGTTCTGGTGAAAAGGAAAGTAGACTCAGGAATATTTTAGGTTGTTTCCTATTTACTGGTGATGATGTCTTCAAGAAAGTTAAAGTGCTATCTGGTGGAGAAAAAAGTCGATTAGCTCTGGCAAAAATGCTCCTCTCACCTGCTAACTTTCTGATTTTTGATGAGCCTACCAACCACCTTGATATGAGTAGCAAAAATATCTTGCAGCAAGCTCTTCAACAGTATGAAGGTACTTGCATGATTGTTTCTCACGATCGGGCTTTTTTAGATCCTATAGTGAACAAAGTGCTTGAAATTCAACCAGGCCGGATTAAAACTTATCTTGGTAATGTTTCTTACTATCTGGATAAGAAGAAGGAAGAAGCGGCATTAGAAGACCAACGACAAACGACAGTTGATGAACGAGTTGAGGAAAATCAGCTTTCAAGAAAGGAGCAGCGTCGCCTTGAAGCTGAGAAACGAAATGAGTTGAATAAGAAAATTCGGCCTATCAAAAAGAAGCTTGAATCAGTAGAAAAAGTCATAGAAAAGAATGAGCTTCGTAAATCAGAAATCGAAGAGCTCATGACTAAAACCGATTTCTATGAGGATAATGAACAGGTAAAGAAAGTCACGTTAGAATACGAAAACATCAAAAAATCTCTTACCGACTTAATGTACAAATGGGAAGAATATTCAATGCGAATTGAGGCGGTTGAAAGTGAATTATGAAGAGAAATTTTGAATGTTTGAATTATGAATTTTGAATTGATTTTATTGCTAATTCTTAATTCTTAATTCTTAATTCTGCGAAGCGGCCTATTTAGCAAAAATTTGATTCTTATCCCCAAAGGCTTTGAATTCTAAAGCATTTCCTGATGGGTCGAGGAAAAACATTGTCGCCTGTTCACCCGGTTCTCCTTTGAAGCGAACATATGGTTCGATGATGAAATCAATTCCGGCTGCTTTTACTTTTTCTGCCAGACTTTCCCATTCGTCCATTTCCAAGATCACACCAAAATGGCGAACTGGTACAGCTTTTTCATCCACGGCATTTTTTGCAGATTCACCGGCTTCTTCCGGACTTAAATGCGCTACCACTTGGTGTCCCCACATATTGAAGTCAATCCACTGGTCTGATGAGCGTCCCGTTGAGCAACCTAAAATCTCAGTATAAAACTTATAGGTTTCTTCTAAATCAATTACCGGGAATGCAAGGTGAAAAGGGTGAATGGATTCGCTCATATTTTGTTTTACTTTATTGTTTAACAACCCAATTATACCAACAACATGCCTTCAATAAAAGTACAGTTTACCGGAGCACTTGGCGAAACTTTAGCTGCTAAAATGGATACTCCAGATGGTGAAATCAAAGCATGCGCACTCTTTGCACATTGTTTTACCTGTTCAAAAGATTTGAGGGCTGTTGGCAATATAACCTCCGCATTAGCAGAAGTTGGTATAGCCACTTTTCGTTTTGATTTCACTGGTTTAGGACAAAGTACAGGTGATTTTGCTGATACAAACTTCAGCTCTAATGTTGATGATCTGGTTGCTGCTGCGAAATTCATGGAGCAGGAATACGAATCACCGGCTATCTTAATAGGTCATTCGTTAGGAGGTGCTGCAGTTCTTCAGGCGGCGCATAGTATCCAGAGTGTGAAAGCTGTAGCTGTAATTGGAGCACCAGCAGAACCTGAACATGTAAAAGAAAACTTCAGCCTTAATCTGGATGAAATTGAAACTAAAGGAGAAGCCAGGGTTAGTTTAGCTGGCCGACCCTTCACCATCAAAAAGCAGTTTCTGGACGATTTGGATGAGGCTTCAATGAAATCATGCATCAACACTTTGGGACGAGCTTTGATCATCTTTCACTCTCCGATCGATAATACCGTTGGAATAGAAAACGCACAAAAAATCTTCTTTGCTGCACGCCATCCACGAAGTTTTGTTTCTTTAGATAATGCCGATCATCTTCTTAGTGAGAAAGAAGACAGTATTTATGTTGGAAAAGTGCTTGGAGCATGGGCTGAAAGGTATATCTAGTTGTGAGTTGTGAGTTGTGAGTTGTGAGTTGTGAGTTGTGAGTTGTGAGTTGTGAGTTGTGAGTTGTGAGTTGTGAGTTGTGAGTTGTGAGTTGTGAGTTGTGAGTTGTGAGTTGTGAGAACATAGTTTAGTTAGACTCAAGACTCAAGACTCAAGACTCAAGAAGAGTTAAAATATTAGCTTATAGAGATTATTTTTTGATCACTTGACATACATTGAACTTCTAGGTATATTATACATAGAACATCAATGCATAAAGGTCCTATGCTATCAAAAGAACTTATGGCTGCTTCAACTCGGCCACTTATACTTTCCATTCTTAGACGAGGAGAAAGTTATGGTTATCAGATTATTCAAGATGTAAAGCACCTTTCTGGTGGTGATCTCGAATGGTCGGATGGTATGCTTTATCCGGTTTTGCACAAACTTCAAAAAGAGGGATTTATTGAATCTTCTTGGCAAAAGTCGGAAGAAGGCCGAAAACGAAAGTATTACTCGATTACTGAAGCAGGTTTAGCGGAATTGGAGACAGCGAAAAATCAATGGTTCAGTATTCATGAGGTTCTTGAACAGGTTTGGGGACCAACCCCGGAATGGGCTACAAAATAAGTGGAGAGACTATGTTTGACTTAGAAAACAGTATTCAAGAGTGGAAACGGAGTTTGAGAAAAAATTCCTACTTCGAAGATGGTGATATTGAAGAATTGGAATCTCATATCAGGGACAGAGTTAAGGATCTGATAGATCAGGGACTTCATGATGAGCTAGCTTTTGATAAGGCTATTCAGGAAATCGGAAAGCCAGAAGAAATGGCGACCGAATATCACAAAACATCTACTACAAAAGCCTATATAGATACTCCATCAGGAATGAATTGGGGGATATTTGGGAACTTCATCAAAATAGCACGCCGTAATCTGCTTAAAAATAAACTGTATGCCGGGCTAAATATCCTTGGGTTGGTAGTAGGCATTTCCTGTTGCATTTTGATTTATTTGTTCATCCAAAATGAGATGAACTACGATGCTTTCTATGATGACTCAGATCAAATTCATAAAGTAGTTCGTTGGATGGAACGTCAGGATGGAAGTCGTGATGCCGTCGGAATTACATCGGCTCCTTTCCAGGGAACCCTTGAATCTGATTTTTCTGATATGATTGAAATGGCCACTCAGATCATGCCGGGAGATGGAGTTGTTACCATTGGTGATAATAATTTCCGGGAAGATCGTATGTACAGTGCCGACAAAGATTTCTTTAAAGTGTTTTCTTATCCCTTTTTAGAAGGGAATCCAGAAGATGCATTAACACGCCCAAGTACCGTTGTTTTATCCAAAGAAACAGCCATTAAATATTTTGGGAATCAACCGGCACTTGGTCAATCTTTCATGATTGATGGTGAAGCAATGTATGAAGTAACTGGTGTTTTTGAGATACCAGATGGAGGCAATTCCCATCTAGATTTCGATTTGGTTCTCAGCATGAAAACTTTCGAAGATCTTCGATTTTACCGGGAATGGGGATGGAATTCCATGCATACGTATATCAAACTTGCCCCGAATGTTGATGTAGCTGATTTGAATGCCCAGTTACCTGCTTTCACAGATAAATATCTCGCCGATAATATGGCGACGAGTAATAGAAGAATTGATATCATTCTTATCCCTTTATCTGAAGTTTACTTTGCCAATTATTTAAGCTTTGATTGGCAAATTGAACACGGTAATAAAACAGTGATTTTCATTTTTGGTATAGTAGCTGCTTTGGTCATCATAGTTGCAGGTATCAATTTTATAAATCTTGCTACCGCACGTTCTGTTAGCAGATCCAAAGAAATTGGAGTTCGGAAAACACTTGGAGCCAAACGGAATAATTTATTTTTCCAGTTTATGGCTGAGTCTTTGTTCATTACTGCATTGGCCGGACTAATCTCCTATCTGGTAGTTTATTTCACACTCCCGTATTTCGAGTCTTTAATAGGAACTGCTATTACTATCAGTCTTTTTTCACCTGAATTAATTCTGATGGTTCTAGGAATTTTATTGATCACTGGAATTCTTGCGGGAATTTATCCAGCCCTTTTTCTCTCATCATTTGAACCTATTAAAGCTTTAAAAGAGAAAATCAATTTTGGAACCTCACAACTTGTGGTTCGAAAAGGCCTGATAGTTTTTCAATTTGCAATCTCAAGTTTGTTAATCATTGGAGTGACCATTATTAATAAACAGCTTGATTTCATTTCCAATAAATCTTTGGGATTTCAACCTGAACAATTGATTGACATCACAATTAATAATGGGGAAATCAGAGAAAACTTCACGGCTTTTACAGAACAGTTAGAAAACGTTCCTGGTGTTGAAATATCCAGTGCAATGTCGGGGACTCCCGGCGGTTTCTTCGATAATTATTCATTTACAGTCGAGGGAAATTCCGATGATCCAACGATTCTGAATACACTATTTATCGATGAGAATTTTTCAGAAATTTTCGATCTGGATTTTGTAACAGGCCGCGATTTTAATAATGAATTCGGAACTGACGCGAATGAAGCAATCATCATTAATGAAGTAGCAGCAGGGTTACTTGGCTGGACACCAGAAGAAGCTATTGGCAAGCAACTCACAAACTTATTCATTGAAGATGAGTTGCCACGAACTGTTATTGGAGTGGTGGAGAATTTCCACTATCAGTCGTTACATTCAGAAATCGGACCTTTGGCTGTATCGATGGCACAAGATCATCGGCAATTACTGGTAAAAGTGAATACTGAAAATATCTCCCAGACTTTGTTTGGAATCGAAGAAGTATGGAATCAGTTTTCCAGCCTATACCCCATCGAGTATACTTTCATTGATCAGCAATTTGCTCAGCTTTATGAAAGTGATGTCCGTCAGCGAAAAATCTTTATGATCTTTTCCATTGTTGCCATTCTGATTGCATGCCTTGGCTTATTTGGATTAACTACCTTCAACGCAGAGAAGCGAAGCAAAGAAATCGGTTTAAGAAAGATTCTGGGAGCTAGTGTTCAAAGCCTGTTAATTGTATTCAACAAAGAGATATTTACCATCATCGGTTTCTCCTTTTTGATAGCTACTCCAATCACTTATCTATTGATTGAGCAATGGTTGGCGAATTTTGCCTATAGAGTTGATAATGGACTGATCAATTATGCAATTGCCTTATCGATCATCATCACTTTAGCGGTGATTACGATTAGTTATCAGACGATGAAAGTTTCGTACTCTAATCCAATTGATAGTTTAAAGGATGAGTAGGAATTAAAACTTCTTACTTTCTTTTACGGCCAGCTGATCTACGCGCTCGTTGAGTTCAATGCCAACGTGCGCCTTCACTTTCACCCAATTTACTTCGTGTGGTTCCATAGCTTTTAGCATTTGCTCCCAGAGCTCTCTGTTTTCTACAGGTTTTTTATCCGCTTTTCGCCACCCTTTTTTCTGCCAGTTTTCTATCCAACCTTTGGTCATGGCATTTATGATAAGTGCGCTATCACTATGAATGGAAACTGTACATGGTTTATTTAATGCTTTAAGAGCTTCAATCACAGCCTGCATTTCCATTCTGTTGTTAGTGGTTTGTGCGTCACCACCGGATAGTACCTTTTCCTTCCCATTCCAAATGAGGATAGCTCCCCAACCTCCCGGACCCGGATTTCCGGAACAGGCACCGTCAGTATAAACCGTAATTTCAGGCTTTTTAGACATAATTTTGGGTAATGATTGAAAGTTGCTCTTTCATTGAAATAGCAGCTTGCTCAACATGTTCCTGCCAGTTTTCTTCATTTGAACCGGCATAGATAATTCCGCGACTTGAATTGATTAGCGGAATACCTTCATGGCCTGCAAGAGTATTGGCCAGTTCTTCAATACTGCCACCTTGGGCACCAATTCCCGGAATTAATAAACTAGCCTTAGAATGATGTTCAATTACCGCTCTTGATTCCATTGATTGAGTTGCACCAATCACCATTCCCAAATGTGCTTCAGTTGTAACTGATCGCTCGAATAATTTATCAGCAATATATTCTGCCATCATATCGAAGCCCTCAAATGGTCTTTTTAAGAAATCATTTGCGCCGGGATTGGATGTCAACGCAAGTACATAAATACCCTTTGTTTCATCTTCAGAAAATGCATCCAAAGTTTCAAAACCCATAAGTGGATTTAGTGTAATTGCGTCCGCTTCAAATTTCTTGAAAAATGCTTTTTTATAGTGTTCGGCAGTTGTACTAATGTCGCCTCTTTTTGCATCAGTGATAATAATATGTCCGTCTGGGATATATTCAATTACTTCTGATAGAACCCGCAATCCTTTTTTTCCAATCGCTTCAAAGAATGCCAAATTTGGCTTATAAGCAGCACAATTTTGGTGGGTAACATCAATAACTTTCTTGCAGAAATGAAGGATTAATTCGCTTGAAGATCCAATATTATGCCGAATTGAATCAGGTAATAAATTCATATTGGGATCTAAACCAACGCATAATGTAGATTTAGATTTCTGTACCGCCGCTTCCAGCTTTTCGAGATAGGTCATTCAGTCTTTCAGTTGAGTTAAATAAAAATAGACAACCATTCAGGTTTACTCAACTTAGTTTCTAAAAGTTAATCTTAATGATTGCATGAACAATCAGGACCGCAACTCTCATTTTTATCATTCTTTGACCGAATAGGCTTTACAACATATTTATTGGAATAGTGAACCAAAACTAAAGCCAGCATTCCAACAGCCACAAAAGATTGAATATCAAATTCCATTATAATACGCTTCCGATTTGATAAGTGAGCAATGAACAAATGTATGCTAATCCACTCATGTATACAAACATGGCAGTTGGCCATTTCCACGAATTCGTTTCTCTACGAACAATTGCAATTGTACTCATACACTGCATTGCTAGTGCAAAGAAAATCATGAGAGAAAGCGCAGTTGCTACAGAGTAAATAGGTTCACCTGTTTCAGGGTCTGTATCTTCAATTAACTTCTGTTTTAAAGTGACAATATCTTCATCATCCCCTTCAATACTATAAATAGTATTCATGGTACCTACCATTACTTCACGAGCTGCAAATGAAGTAATTAACCCAATTCCGATTTTCCAATCGAAGCCAAGAGGCTCAATAGTTGGCTCAATGATTTGACCGAATTTTCCTGCAAAACTATGTCGTAGTTGATAAGACTCAATGGTTTCGCCATCATATGCATTATCAGCGTACTCTGACTCATCAACTCCAGGAAAAGAAGCGAGGAACCAAAGTACAATTGAGATTCCAACGATAATTTTTCCTGCTTCTTTAATAAACACCCATCCGCGATCAGCCACGTTTTTAAGAACAACATCCCATTTTGGAACTCGATATGCCGGCAACTCCATGATAAATGGAGTTTGAGATCCTTTTGGAAAGAATCTCTTCATAACAGCAGCAGCTAGCAAAGCCATCACTATCCCAAAAATGTATAAACCAAAAAATGTTAATCCCTGATATGTGAAAATTCCTAAGACAGTTGTTGCCGGGACAAAAGCGGCAATCAGTAAAGCATACACCGGAAGTCGAGCCGAACAAGCCATGAAAGGCAGAACCATTATAGTGATAATCCTGTCGCGCCAATTTTCGATGGTTCTGGTTGCCATAATTCCCGGAATTGCACATGCAAACCCGGACATTAGAGGAACAACAGAACGACCATGAAGACCAACTTTTGTCATAAATCCATCCATTACAAAAGCGGCTCTTGCCATATAGCCTGTTCCTTCGAGGATATAGATAAATAGAAACAGAAATACGATTTGCGGTAAAAAGATCACGACACCACCAAGTCCGGCTATCACGCCTTCCACAAGTAAATCGTTTAACATACCTTCAGGCAGTGCATTTGCAACCCATGTTCCGGTTTCAATAAAAACCAAATCAATAAAGTCCATGAACGGTGTTGCCCAACTAAAAATGGCCTGGAACATCAACATCAGAATAGACGCAAAAATAATTGGGCCAAACACTTTATGAGTTACGACTGCATCGATTTTATCAGTCAGCGTCTGCTCATTTTGCCCATTTTGTCGTAGTGCATCTTTTGTGATATTGTCTATATAATCATAGCGCTGAAGAACTTCAGTAGCCATTGGGTTTTCACCCGCACTTTCCAATATGGAACGTGCTTTTTTAATTACTTCCTCCCCTCTCTCCTTTTCATCAAACTCAAAATAAGTTGCATCAAAAGTTCCTTCTGATATCAGCCTTAAAGCTTCAGTATTTTTTGCACTTTCTGGAATACTGGTATGCTCATCTAACCATTCAGCTTTTACTGTACCTAAAGCTTGACGTAATTGGAAACTTTCTAACCATGCTAATGATTGGGTTGGCTTAATGTCTGTTTCAATTAAACTGGTTTTAAGCCTCTCAATGTCATCTTTCTTTTTGGCTGAAATCGGAATTACAGGAATACCTAGTTTTTCAGAAAGAGCATCTACATTAATCTTGATCTCTTTTTGTTCAACGACATCCATCATATTTAACACAAGTACCACCGGGATCTCTAAATCCATTACTTGTGTAACCAAAAATAGATTTCGATCCAGATTGGAAGCATCCACAATAGCTAAAACTAAATCAGGCCGGGATTCATATTCGTAGTTACCTATTAACGTTTGATAGGCAATCCGTTCATCAAGTTTCTTATAATTTAGACTGTATGCACCGGGTAAATCGATTATTTGATGTAGAACCCCTCCAATAATTGAGGTGCCAGCTTTTCTCTCTACCGTGATTCCAGGATAATTCGCAATTTTCTGTCTAAGACCTGTTAGCGCATTAAATACGGTCGATTTTCCGGTATTCGGATTCCCAATGAGAGCTATTGTTTTCGGTGTCTGCTCCATCAATCCTCTAATTCAATGCATTTGGCTTCCACTTCACGTAGGGTAAGAAGTATTCCGCGAACTTTGATCTCAATGGGAAATCCAAGTGGTGCTTTTCTTATTACTTCAATAGGCAGTCCCGGTAATACTCCCATTTCCATGAGTCGGGTTGAATCGTCTCCAACTAGGTTCTTAATCTTGAATGAACCGGGCTTCTTTATTTCCGACAAAGTTTTTGACATTACTTAGCGGGGACTTACCAAAATAGATTGAGCGAGATTATTATCGATGGCTAGTCTGGATTCGCCAACTTTCAATATCACATTTCTTTGATTTGAGATGATAGTACCAGACGCTCCTTCATAGCAACCAAGTTCATTTAATCGACCTAGATCATCACAATCACAGTCGATGCACTGCACTGTAACTTCTTCACCTTCTTTGCTATGATTTAATGGAAACATGGGGCTTTCCTTATTTAAATGTGATCTAAATAAGATAAAGAAATCAATACTAAATAGAATCAGTCTATATGAAAAAGTTATAAAACAGATTCAGGGAAAACCTCTTCAAATCCATGAGGTGGATTATTTAATCGATGAGTTTCAAAAAAGAAGAATTCTTCATTGTGCACTCGTTTTCCGTTGATGCTGAAAAACCTAAAGCCTGGTTCAAGCATCGATTGCAGGTCATGAAAAAATCTTAGATAAATATTCTCTTTGCTGAAGATTTTAAGATCAAACCCGTGTTGGTTTTCTCTTTTAAATAATACAATACCATTATTCTCGATTGCAGTTCTAATTGACTTTCCCTCTGTAAATTCACCTTTTGTGATCTCTTTAGAATTTTGATCAACTAACAACGCATGATTTATATCAAGTTGATCCAATACTTCTCTTAGGTTTTGTACGTCAAATGCTTGTTCTAAAATTGAGATAATCTTTGCGAAGCGGAAAAGGTTGTTCAGTCCAAATCTAGAATCTTCCAATACAGTTCCACTAAAATAGAGGGTCGAAAATGTTGGATCTGGTTGAGTAAACATCGCCAAAGGATTATCATTTTCCATGGTTGATGGAGCTAATTTTTCCATTCTTTGATCGTGATGAAAAATGAGCTTAAAAAGATCGGTCTTAGACATTTGGGAAAATCAGATTAAAAAAAATCCCGATTACACCAAGTGTAACCGGGATTTCAAGTTAACAAAACTTTGGTTGGTTTAGATCATTGTTGCAATAACAAGAGCTACAACCGACATTAACTTAAGAAGAATGTTTAATGATGGTCCGGAAGTATCCTTGAATGGATCACCTACAGTATCACCAACAACACCTGCTTTATGTGGCTCAGAACCTTTGCCGTATTTTACGCCATCAATTTCAACACCTTCTTCAATCATTTTCTTAGCGTTATCCCAAGCACCGCCAGCGTTAGACTGGAATAATGCCATCAACACACCAGCAGAAGTTACACCTGCAAGAAGACCACCAAGCATTTCAGCACCACCTAGGAAGCCGAAAAGTACTGGTACAATTACCGCAAGAAGACCTGGAAGAACCATCTCACGGATAGAAGCTGTAGTAGAGATCTCCACACATTTTTCGTATTCCGCTTTGCCGTCAGCTGCCTCGAAAGTAGCCTGATCTTCTTTCGACCATTTGTCAAACTCTTTTCCGTCATTCTTCGTCATAACATCAAGAGCAGCACGCAACTCAGGAATTGTATTAAACTGACGACGAACTTCTTCGATCATGCTCATTGCCGCACGACCTACAGCTTGCATAGATAATGCAGAGAATAAGAAAGGAAGCATCGCACCAACTAGTAACGAAGCCATTACGGTAGGCTCAGTGATAACGATTGATAGTTCAGTTCCTCCATGAGTTTGCTCGTAGGCAGTTTTAAATGCAGCAAAAAGTGCTAATGCAGTTAATGCCGCAGAACCGATTGCAAAGCCTTTACCAATTGCCGCCGTAGTGTTACCTACAGCATCTAATTTATCTGTACGCTCACGTACTTCACTAGGTAGTTCAGCCATTTCAGCAATACCACCTGCGTTATCAGAAATTGGACCATAAGCATCAACAGCTAACTGGATACCAGTATTTGAAAGCATTCCGACAGCTGCGATTGCAATACCATAAAGACCAGCAAATTCGTAAGCGCCAATAATTGCAGCAGCAATTACAATAATAGGAATAGCAGTAGAAATCATACCAACACCTAATCCAGCAATGATATTAGTAGCAGAACCAGTTACAGATTGCTTAACGATTGAAAGAACTGGTTTTGTTCCTGTACCTGTATAATGCTCTGTGATTAGACCAATAATTAGACCTGCAGCTAAACCGAAAATAGTAGCCCAGAATACACCTAGTGAGGTATAAACTTCACCTTTCCAAGTCCATTCAGCTGGTAGCATCCATTGAATTAAGAAAAAAGATGCTAATAACATAACAGCAGCAGATGCAAACTCACCCATATTCAAGGCAGTTTGTGGATTACCACCTTCTTTTACTCGAACTAGGAATGTTCCAAGTATAGAAGTAATAATACCGGTACCAGCTAGAACTAATGGAAGCAGCACAGCAGAAAGTCCATTGAAGTTGTCTGCCCAACCAGGTAGTGTAATAAACGCAGCACCAAGAACCATCGTACCGATTATAGATCCAACATAAGATTCGAAAAGATCGGCACCCATACCGGCAACATCACCGACATTATCACCAACGTTATCTGCAATTGTAGCAGGATTTAAAGGGTGATCTTCTGGAATACCAGCTTCAACTTTACCTACAAGGTCAGCTCCAACGTCTGCTGCTTTGGTGTAAATACCACCACCTACACGAGCAAAAAGTGCGATTGACGATGCACCAAATGAAAAACCTGTAATTACTGTAAGTACACGGTTAATATCCCAGTCCATGCCTGAGAAAATGATAAATAATACGCCAAGACCAAGTACGCCTAGTCCTACTACACCAAGACCCATTACAGATCCACCGGCAAATGCTACTTCGAGACCTTTTCCTAAGCTTGTTCTGGCAGCTTGAGTAGTTCTTACGTTTGCTTTGGTTGCAACACGCATTCCAATAAACCCAGCTAAACCAGAAAAAATAGCACCAAGAATAAAGGACGCTGCTACTAGTGGATGAGACTGTTCATTGGTTGTTCCTGAAATCCCAAGTAAAATAGCCACTGCGATTACGAAGATAGCAAGTACTCGGTACTCAGCTTTTAAGAAAGCCATAGCACCTGAGGAAATGTGCTTTCCAATATTTTCCATACGCTCGGTTCCAACATCCTGCTTAGAAACCCAGGATGATTTTAAGAAGGTATATGCTAAAGCAATTAACCCCGCAACCGGTATCAGATAAATGATATTTTGCATAATTCTGCGATTGTTAGTTTTGTTTTACCCCTCTATGTGAGAGATGATTTTAATTAAAAAAATTCATTGCTCGTTCTACGCCGACATTTACGAATGCCAGAGCTGCATCATGGGCTTTTTGGATAGAAGCTTCTACTTCTTCCAATTCTTCTTTAGCAAAAGGTGACAGCACATAGTCGACTTGCCTACCTCTCGAAAAGTTATTCCCAATGCCAACTCTTAATCGGGGATATTCTCGCCCAATTTTTTCGTTGATATCAGCGATCCCATTATGACCACCATCACTTCCCCGTTCTTTAATTCGGGTTGTACCCACAGGTAAATTCAGGTCGTCGTAAATGATCAAGCAATCTTTCTTATCAGTATGATATTTGTTCAGAACTTTCTGAACTGCAGTACCACTCCGGTTCATGAAGTTGGTTGGTTTTACTAAAACGATCTTTCTTCCTTTATGCCTTCCCTCGGCAACCACAAATGGGCCACCGCCAGGTTTGAAAGAAACTTTAAGAGTTTCAGCAATCATGTCAACCACTTCAAAACCGATATTGTGGCGCGTGCCATCATATTCTTGCCCTACATTTCCTAATCCTACAATGATGGACATTTTTAGATGGCTCTAGTAATTACTTACTCTTCCGTTGTTTCTGCGGCTGGTGCTTCACCTTCTACACCTTCTGCACCTTCTTCATCTTCAGCAAACTCACTCATCATTGCGCCTTTTGGTGGGCGTATGTTTACGATTGTTCTGCTTAAGCTATCTAAAGGGATGATCCCATCAAGGTCAAGATCACCAACGTGAACGGATTGACCAATTTTTAAAGGACTAATATCCACAACAAATTCAGCTGGGATTCGAGTAGGTAATACACGAATTCTCATAAATTTCATTGGCTGGAATAAACGTCCACCACTTTCAACAACTCCGCGAGCAGCACCAGTAACTTTGAATGGTACTCTTAGAGTTACTTTATGGTTATCAGAAAGAACATAGAAATCGGCATGAACTGGACGATCCGTTACCGGATCAAAATCTGTTCTTTTAAGAAGTGTTTTATATGTTTTCCCATCAATGGTAAGTTCCTGCAACTTAGTTTGTTGCTTGCGGAGAATTTTCTCTAATTCTCTTTCATCGATAGAAAAATGCAAATTCTCTTCGATTTCAGGACCGTATAATACGGCAGGTACTCTTTTATTTTCACGGAGTTCGCGGTTAGCTCTTTTGCTAATCTCACGAAGAGAACCTTCAAGTTTTACGAATTCAGGTTGTGACATTATAGTTATCTGTATATTTAATTATCAAACAATGCGCTGATGGTATCATTAGTGTGAATACGCTGAATTGCTTCCGCAAAAATGTTCGCCACACTTAAAACCTTGATCTTATCAGAAGGCTGGCGTAACGGAATTGTATCAGAGACTAATAACTCATCAATAGGAGAATCTTCAATTCGCTGAAAAGCTGGACCGGATAGTATAGGATGAGTACACATGGCTACAATGCTTAATGCTCCTCGCTCTTTCATAGCAGAAGCTGCATTTGTAAGTGTACCTGCTGTATCGATTAGATCATCAACGATCAATACATTTTTCCCTTCAACTTCACCAATGATATTCATTATTTCAGACTCATTGGCTTTTGGTCTACGCTTATCAATAAATGCCAGTGAAGCACCCAGCTTTTTAGCGTATGAACGTGACATTTTCAAACTTCCAACATCAGGGGCTACTACCACCAGATTCTCGATTGGGTTTTTTGAAAGATGATCGATAAACACTCTACTTGCATATAAGTGATCAAGTGGAATGTCAAAAAATCCTTGAATCTGAGCTGCATGAAGGTCCATAGTTAACACACGATCCGCTCCTGCTTCAACTAAAAGATTTGCCATAAGTTTTGATCCGATAGATACACGTGGCTGATCTTTTCGATCTTGACGAGCATATCCAAAATATGGGATCACGGCAGTTACTCTTTTCACAGAAGCTCTTTTCGCTGCATCAAGCATTAATAATAGCTCGATGATGTTGTCGCCGGATGGTGGAGTTGGCTGGACAATGAAAATATCTTCTCCTCGAATACTTTGTTCGAATTTCACATACAGTTCTCCATCGGAGAAACGCTTTAATGTTACTTTTCCTAATGTGGTACCATACTCCTTAGCAATGGCGCGTGCCAAAGCCGGATTAGCGGTACCGGAGAATATTGCGAGAGGACTTTCCAATTTTTGCTAGCACTGAAAGATTCAGGATTACATAAAACAAAAGAATGGCTCCTTGACCATTCTTCTGAGTTTGTTGCCCGGGGAGGACTCGAACCCCCACATACTGGACCAAAACCAGGTGTCCTGCCATTAGACGACCGGGCAAATGAAATCGTTGACAGACACCAAAGATAAAGACACTTCAAAAATCAGTCAAGATGAAATTGCTTTATTTAACACCTCACACTCTAAGCAACGCTTTTGCATACAATAGGTATTAAACTGATGCACTAACCCAATTTTAGTCCTTACAGTTCGCGAAGAAATTGAATCAAAAATTCCAAATTTCTGCTTTATTGATTTAGGAACCTCAATTGAACTGTGTTTCCAAAGAGCTGCAATCTCATACTTAAGATTATTTGAATGTAATAAGGTACCAAGTGCGTACATAGCCGGAACGTAGAATGAAACAAATAACCTATGATTATGAGAGGTTTGAGTTAATCCGCAAGCTCGTAGCAATTCGAACCAGATTTCTTTTGGATTTTCGGAGATGAACATCTGGAAGTCTTTTTGATGGATCGCAAAAAATAATTTGACGGCCTGTTCGACTCTTATTTTCGGGCGAGTTGTTAGTCTTATTCCTTTTGAATTCCAACCGATGCTTAGACTAAAGTCTTCTATGCTTTTTTGTTGGGATTGTACAGCCCGTTTAAAATCATCTTTGAACTGTTTGATGACGAATCGAGCTAATTCTTTCATTTGATCTCGATTACCAGGAACACCGAAAGCATCACAAAGAGTAATAAATAATGCGTTTTTCCAGGCTTGTGATATGATCTCATGCTCATCGATATAGTTCAGAAAAATCCCAACTTTTTGTTCAAGATATTCTTGTTGTGCTTTTTCAATTTGCAACTCAAAAACAGCGGGCGAAATGGATGGAATTAAACCGTTACATGCCAGTTTAGAATTTGGTCGAGAACTAGTTATAGAAAGTAGAGAAGCCAAATATTTATAGATATTCAAGGTTGTTGTAGCATGACCTGCAAGCGTTCTAACCTCAGTTTGTAGTTTAGACTCTGCTACAACATGGAGAATTACTTTGTCGTAATTGAGATCCAGATGGTGCTTGTGCGCATACCAATCTTTCGATTCCTTGTGAATTTCAACAGCTCCATGAAGAATCAAATCATCTATTCGTATTCTTGCATTTAGAAAATCTGGACCATCCCTTTGATTGAGCTCCCCTATATCCAAGATTGATACTTTTTTACCATCTTGACTAATCAACTCAAACTGGCAAAGCAGTCTACTTTGCCATATTTCATGCAGATCTTTCTCTAGAAAATCATTCTTGTTAAGTGACATCTTTCATATCAGCATCATTCAGATGTACATCTTCCGTTGCTTCATATAAATCCGGAATCGATCCTTTAATATTTTCTGAGATCTTTTCGAGTTTTCTCTCGCTCTCTTCTATGATCTTGTGCCCTTTATCTTCAACCCAATGTTTCGCATCACTTGAGTGTTCTGAAATCCAGCGCCGATTATCTCTCCCACTTTGTGGTGTAATTAGCATACCTACAACCACTCCGGCTGAGAAAGAAACCAGTGTAGTTACTATGGTGCCTAATGTTTTGCTCATGGTTCTTTCCTGTTTTGGTTAACACTGTTAATATAACGTTTGGATTTCTTAATTTAATGCTTCAAAATCAAAATAGTTAATTATTTAATTTACCTTTTCACTACTAACTAAAAGCGGGTACGATGCAACACCTCACATTGATGGATCAAAACCATATTCAGCGAACAATTAAAAGGCTTGCAATACAAGTCTGGGAATTGATGGGGAGCGCAGATGAATTGATTATATTCGGTCTTAATGATCGGGGTTATGCAACTGCTGCCGAGTTAACTGAATATCTTAAATCGATTTCAGACCAAAAAATTGAACTCCATCGCTATGATGTTGCTGACAAAGGTCAAAAAGATCCTATCCCAAATTGTACAGAAAAATCCGTCTTAATTGTTGATGATGTGATTTTTTCAGGCAAAACCATGTTTAGCGCGCTATCAACCATTTGTTATTCAAACGAGCCTACCATGATTGAAATACTGACACTGGTAGATCGTGGTCATCGAATGTATCCAATCCTTAGTGAGTTAACAGGAATATCTGTTCCAACCAAATTTGGTGAACATATCGAAGTAATCCTGGATCAGGGTAAAGTCTCTGAAGTTGTACTATTCAAAAACACATAATATCCTTTACAATTGTAATGAAACAGTTCTTAATACTTCTAATTTTTTCATCTATAACTATTTCAATTTCTGCCCAAGAAACAGTAATCATTCCTGATACTTTAGATAATGAATGGGCGATATCATGGGTAGCAGGTTTGAATGGTTCACAGTCTACTTTTAGTAACTGGGCTGCAGGTGGCCAGAACAATGTAGCTGCAACATTCTTTACCAGAGTAAATGGCGCATTTCGTAAAGGCAATTTCACCTATGGATATGTATTTAATATTCGATATGGGATCACAAATATTGAAGGTGAAGAGAGTAGAAAAACGGATGATCGCCTCGCAACAAAACACCGTGCAGCTTATATCCTTAACGACAAGAATACACTGAATGCATTTGCAGAGTTAACATTTGTAACTCAATTCTATGATGGATATGATTATTCAACAGATCCTAGAACAAGAATTTCTGATTTTATGGCTCCGGGTTATTTTACACAAAGCACGGGAATTGCATTTACTCCTAAAAATTTTGTGTCATTTGAAGCTGGCTTAGCCCTTAAACAAACGATCGTAAATGATGATGCTCTGGTTCCCGGCTATGGCGTTGAAGCTGGTAATAATATCTTCTCTGAAGGTGGTTTTACAACCGGTATTAGTTTTAGCAAAGAAATTCTCCCAAACGTGAATTACACAAGCCAGTTTCAAACATTCAATAATTTGAAAAAGAGTCTTGTAAGTACAGATGTTGCCTGGGCAAATGAAATTGTTGGTAAGATCAATGATTATTTGTCAGCTTCATTTCAATTCGAAATGATTTACGATGATGACGTAGTTGCAGATGAGCTTCAAACCAAGCAAATTCTAGCGGCCGGCTTGTTAGTCAACCTTCGTTAATGGATCACACTTCAAGAAAATTATTAGCAAAAGCTTTGGATGAATTCCAGCAATGGAAAGATTCATTCGGTGCTTTTTCTTTAGATGACACTCTTCAAATTGATGAAAATAAGCTAGAGTCTATTCTAAGCGGATTGGTTGATCGACTAAAAGGAAATTACCCGTTTCATCATCCGGTCTATGCAGGACAGATGTTAAAAACACCGCATTCGGTGGCATGGGCAGCTTATTCTCTGGCAATGACCATCAACCCAAATAATCATGCCCTTGATGGTGGGCCTCCATCATCCGAAATGGAGAAAGAAGTTCTTGCAATGCTTGCGGATTTCTTTGGATTTGGAAATAAATACCTGGGTCACTTAACCTCTAGTGGTACAATTGGGAATCTTGAAGCACTTTGGGTCGCTAGAGAATCGCATCCCACTAAGAAAATCGCATTCTCCCAAAACGCTCATTATACCCATTCAAGAATGTGTCAGGTTTTGGGAATTGATCATATTACCATTCCAATTAATCAAGATGGTGATTTTGACTTTTCTGATTTGGATGCTACCCAAATTGGAACTCTAGTTGTGACATTGGGAACAACCGGGCTTGGCGAAGTTGAACCTCTTAATCAGGCTTTAGAATGGGCTAAAAGTAAAGGAATAAGAGTTCACATCGATTCAGCTTATGGTGGTTTCTTCAGATGTTTAAAAGACTCTGATTTAATCGACGGAACGTCCTGGAAATTAATGCAAGAAGCAGATTCTATAGTTGTTGATCCACACAAACATGGATTACAACCTTACGGTTGTGGGGTCGTTCTTTTTAAAGATCCGGCGGTTGGTCGATTTTATAAACACGATTCGCCTTATACCTATTTTACTTCTGATGATCTGCATTTAGGTGAAATAAGTTTGGAATGTTCGCGAGCCGGCGCAGCAGCTGTTGCTTTTTGGGCTACTTTACAATGTTTCCCACTTAAGGAAGATAAGGGCTTCGGCGCCATTCTAGCTAAATGTAGAAAAGCGGCTTTGGATGGTTATTCGTTGATTGTTAATAGTGAAAAGCTGAAGGTGTACAAGAAACCTGAGCTAGATATACTTACCTATTTCCCGATTAACGAATCCACGATAAACGTTTCTCAGATTTCGAATTTATCTAAGAACGTTTTCCAGAAAGGCATGAATGACCATAGCTTTTTCCTATCGCTTTATAAAGTGCCGTCATCTGATTTTACTCGCCTTCATCCACAGTTTGAAGCTGACCAAGATACTGTAACCATCTTGCGCAGTGTGTTAATGCGACCAGAACATGCTGATTTTATTCCGGAGTTGATCCAAAGGATTGAAAATGCTATCTAATCCCAATGGGGTTAATATTACAAACAAAGAAATGTGCGAGCTGCGGTGACGAATTTGACACTACATTTTGCCCGAAATGTGGAGAGCGCCGATTAACGGAAAAAGACTATTCAGCTTTTTCTCTAGTCAACGATTTTATAGTTGATGTTTTTAACATTGAGAATAAGTTCTGGCGAACGCTTCGAACATTCCTAGTTCGACCTTCTAGATATGTTGATGAGTATATTAAGGGAGCACGCAAGAAATACATTTCACCGATCAAACTATTCCTGATTGCAAACGCCTGGTATTTCCTTTTCCCGGCAATGGATACTTTTAAATCAACATGGAACACACAATTAGAACGTCTTCCACACAGTGATCTTTTAAATGGGTTTTTAGTACGATTTCAAGAAAATACAGGACTTTCATTCTCAGAATTTGAAGGGATGTTTAACGATGACACTGCCGTGATCTCAAAACTTTTCTTGATTATCCAGCCCCTCATTTTTGGCTTAATTACTTACCTGCTTTACATTAAGAAGCGAAAAGAAAAGCCGATTATTCATCATTTTAATCACAGCCTGAACATTTATGCTTTTCTCCTCCTGATAGCTACAAGCACGATACCAATTCTCTATAATCTTACAGCGGCTCTAATTGATTCACAAGCTATGCGAGATTTCCGCGACGAAAGCACAATGACGATCTTCATTTTCATAATTATGAATGCCTTTGGATACCTGCTCTACAAGAAATTCTTCGCAGAAAAATGGTACCACGTGCTATGGAAAGTCGCAGCCTTAAACTTTCTGTTTATCCCGCTATTACAAATCTACCGTTTCATCCTGCTTTGGATTACGCTCGGTTGGATTTGGTTAACCGTTTAATTAAAAGCCTTTTCATTAAACCCAAAATCACGCCAAAATTTTGGAGCAAACCTCATTGAACAATAGCCAATGAGTAGTGAAGCCGAAATCATACCCACTAATGAAATAGTAGAAACTTCATCAAACTTTCCCAGATTGATAAGTAAAAATGTACAGGCAGCTAGGATAAACCCTCTAAGAAATAAATTAAATCTCGCTTTCATAGTCATTTTCTTTAGAGTATAAGTTTTAATAATGACTTATTGAAATCACCTGTTGAATTAATTAAACATTCCTAAATCCCTACTCAAAAGGGAGCTTAATTCGTAATTCTTAATTGATAATTCTTAATTCAATCAACGAAGCTTTAGCGTAGTTGATCACACATCAAAAGAAATACCCTGAGCCAACGGTAATTCTGCTCCCCAGTTGATGGTATTGGTTTGGCGGCGCATGTATCCTTTCCATGCATCAGAACCGGACTCACGTCCACCACCGGTTTCTTTTTCCCCTCCGAACGCTCCACCGATTTCAGCTCCACTGGTCCCAATGTTGATGTTTGCAATACCACAATCAGATCCGGCTGCACTTAAGAATCCTTCGGCTTCTCTCATGTTCAAAGTAAACATGGAAGAGCTCAATCCTTGCTTCACCCCATTTTGTATAGCGATAGCTTCATCAACGGTAGAGTATTTCATTAAATAAAGAATAGGCGCAAAAGTCTCTTCCTGAACAATATTATAGTGATTCTTAACTTCTGCGAGAGCAGGTCGCACATAATTGCCATCTTCATCCAATGCTTCACCGCCGTATATAACTTTACCACCTTCTTTTTCAATTTCCTTCAATGCATTTTGCATAGCGTCAACCGCAAGCTGATCTATTAGTGGCCCAACTAATGTATCCGGCTCCAATGGATCACCAATGGTAATATTCTCATAAATATTGATGAGTCGATCTTTAACCTTATCATATACTGATTCATGAATAATCAGACGGCGAGTGGATGTACAGCGCTGACCAGCAGTACCTACTGCACCGAACACAGTTGCGCGAACACTCATTTCGATATCCGCATTTTCACTGATAATAATTGCGTTATTTCCACCAAGTTCGAGAATGGTTTTTCCAAGTCTACCACCAACAGTCTTTGCAACTTCTTTACCCATTCTGATAGATCCTGTTGCTGAAATCAAAGGAATGCGCTCATCTTCAGTCATCCATTCACCCACTTCACGATCACCGGTAACTAAATTGAAAATACCTTCAGGAAGATTATTCTCTTTAAGAACTTTAGCTACAATTTTTTGAACTGCAACTCCGCATAATGGAGTTTTTTCAGAACCTTTCCAGATCATCACATCACCACAAACAGCTGCAAGCATAGCGTTCCAGCTCCAAACAGCAACCGGGAAGTTGAAAGCTGAAATAATTCCAACAATCCCAAGAGGATGCCATTGCTCGTACATTCTGTGTTCTGGTCGTTCACTATGCATGGTCAGTCCATACAATTGACGGCTCAAACCCACAGCAAAATCACATATATCGATCATCTCTTGAACTTCACCCAATCCTTCCTGATGGATTTTCCCCATTTCGTAAGTCACTAACTTTCCAAGAGGCTCTTTGTACTCACGTAATTTCTGTCCTATTTGGCGAACAATTTCCCCTCTTTGAGGCGCAGGCATGGCTCTCCAAATTAGAAAAGCTTCCTGTGCTTTTTCTACAACCTGGTCGTATTGCTCTCTTGTAGTGATACTTACATTAGCAATTTTTTTCCCATCAACAGGGGTGTGACTAGGAATTACTTCCTTGCTTTCGAAATTTTGTAACCCTGTGCTCGTTCCCGCATTTACTCCTTCTATGCCAAGCTTCTTTAAAAAATCCATTCAGTTTATTTTATTGATTGGTACTTTAGCGGGAAGAAGATAGCTATTTCGGAAATTGTTTTGTTCTTTTTTATAACGGTCAGCAATATATATCTGGGATGAAAAATACATCACAAACACACATTACCTTAATCAGAAAATTAAAGCAGCGAAAACACCGAATGCTGGAGGGCAGATTCCTTATTGAAGGTCAACGTGCCATCGATCAGGTGCTCAAAAATGGTATTGTTGATGTGGAGTCAATTCATATCAACGCAAGCAAACTTGATCATTTTAAAGGTGTGAATGAAAAGCTGCATTTAGTTGATCCGGGCACTTTCAAATCACTTTCGGATACAGAAACTCCACAAGGCGTATTAGCGATTTGCAAAATACCTGAGTCTAAACCCTTAGCTGAGATTGCAAATGGATCAGGAATAATTATAGCATGTGATGCAATACAGGATCCGGGAAATATGGGAACAATAATACGTTCCGGAGTCTGGTACGGGGCATCCGCACTTTTATTGGGTACAGGTTCAGTCGATATTTTTAATCCAAAAGTAGTTCGAAGTACAGCCGGTGCAACGGGCATAATTCCTTCGAATAGTTGCGAACTAGCAGAAACGCTCCCTCTATTTCAAGAACATGGTTGGGATATTTTTCTTTTGGATGGAAACGATGGAGCAGTTTCGATTCTGGATCAACCTTTAAATAGCAAAACGATTTTAGTGGTTGGAAATGAAGCAAACGGGCTTTCTGATTCACTCAAATCCTCTAAGTTTAAGCGTGTTCTGCTTCCTTCAAAATCTCCACAAATGTATGTTGAAAGCCTAAATGCTGGCGTTGCTATTAGCATAGCCTTGGCGATTGTGAATAAATAAGTTGATAACTCAGTACAGTTTTATCTTTTAATTAAGATTCTCATAAATCTCCCATTAGTTTTCCACATCCGTTGCATCTGGATGTGGCATTGATTTAATTCAGTGAAAGTTCTTTTACATCATCTACAATAAACCCGGCGGTTACGCTTGTCATAAACCCATTTGCCCATGCCGAGAAAGAAATCGAAGAAAATCTTTGTACTCGACACCTCAGTTCTTTTATATGATTATGAAGCAGTAAGAAATTTTGAAAAAAACGACGTTGCAATTCCTATTACGGTCTTAGAAGAGATCGATACCTTTAAAAAAGGGAATACAGTTACCAATTTACATGCCCGCGAATTTATTCGTTATCTCGATGGCATTTCCGACGCAAATCTACTCCAGGATTGGATTCCATTAAATGGCAGAAGCCATGGAAAATTGAAAGTCATCAGTAATGGTGGCGATCATGTGGATGCCAATAAAGTCTTCGGATCCAAAAAAAATGATCATGAGATTCTGAACGCTGCACTTCGTTTAAAAGCGGACAATCCAAATGAAAAGGTGATTCTTGTCTCAAAAGACATCAACCTACGATTGAAAGCTAGAGCACTGAATATCGATGCTGAAGATTATGAAACGGTTCGTGTTAAAGACATCGAAAAGCTTTATAAAGGTAAAACTGAATTGATGCTAGAAGACCCAGCAATCATCAGCAAGTTTTATGAAAAGAATAGAATTCGCCCAAAAGAATTGATGGAAGCTACCCCACCATGCAATCATTATTACTTAATGAAAAGTCATGGGTCATCAGCGCTAGGTTACTACAATGCTAAATCGAAGTACATTGAAGGTATTGAGACCTTAAATGCATACGGTATTATTCCCAGAAATGCGGAACAGAATTTCGCACTTCATATGCTGATGAATCCTGAAATCAAGCTTTGTACAGTAACAGGTGCGGCCGGTACAGGTAAAACTCTTTTGGCTCTAGCCAGCGCGTTAGAACAAAGAAGTGATTTCAAACAAGTATTCCTTGCTCGCCCGATTGTACCACTCAGTAATCGGGATATCGGTTACCTACCTGGTGATGCGAATCAAAAAATTGATCCATATATGCAGCCGTTATGGGATAATTTGAGCTTCATTAAAAATCAGTTCAAAGAAACCAGCAAACAATACAAGAAAATTGATGATATGGTGCAATCTGAAAAACTACGGATTGTCCCTCTCGCCTACATTCGTGGTCGCAGTTTATCAAATGTGATTTTTATTGTGGATGAAGCCCAAAATTTGACTCCGCATGAGATCAAAACGATTATCACACGCGCCGGTGAAAACACTAAAATCATCTTCACCGGGGATATTTTCCAGATTGATACTCCATACCTTGATGCTGAAAGTAATGGTCTCTCTTACCTGGTAGATCGACTGCATGATAACCCAATTTATGCGCATGTAAATCTCGAACGAGGTGAGCGATCAGTGCTCGCAAATATTGCCAGCAAATTGTTATAAAGAGAAAAGGCTCCAATTGGAGCCTTTTTTATATCATTAGTTTGAGAATGAGTACTGTTCCAGATACTCTTCAGCATATTCAGGTTGAAGGTGTTCAACTAAATAACGCGTTCTGATTTTTCGATAATGCTGCCCGTGCTGACCTCGAATTCCATGTCGATTACCGGGATAAAACATTACATCAAAATCTTTATCAGCTAGAATTAATGCATTAATGAGCATAATGGAGTTTTGAGGATGCACATTATTATCAATGGTACCATGGATAATCATCAAGTTACCTTGCAGATTTTCTGCATAAGTCATCGCTGAACCTTCGTCATAACCAGCCTTATTGCGTTGAGGGGTATCCATATAGCGCTCGGTATAAATAGTATCATAACTGCGCCAGTCCGTAACAGGCGCCCCGGAAACTCCTGCATGGAATAAATCAGGGTAACGAAGCATTAATAAAGCAGTTGCATATCCGCCATAGGAGTGTCCATAAACACCAACCCGACTTCCATCCGCATAATCTCTTTTTGTTACTTCTTTGATTACCTGTGCATAATCATCAATTTCGTACGTCCCAAGTTTTCCATAATGAAGTGTTGCAAACTCTTTACCTCGACCACCAGAGCCACGATAATTTGCCCGCACTACAATAAACCCAAGTTGGGCCATTTGTTGATATCCATCAGCATTTTTAAATGTACTGGTCACATCCTGATAGCCAGGTCCTCCATAAAGTGGTAAAACAACCGGGTATTTTTTATTCGGATCGAAATCGGAAGGCTTATAAACAGTTGCGACTAAGTCTTCAGATCCATCAGCTGACTTGAACATTAAAATCTCAGGCTTACCAAGATTATGTTCTTCTACTTTCTCAATATTTGTACTGAGTAGATCTTGAAGCTCTGTCCCGTCGGCTTTGTAAAGTTTAGCTTCATAAGGAAAATCGAATCCCGTAAATAAATTCGTGAAGTATTCACCAGACTCATTTATCGTTACTGAATGCTGGCCTGCTTTTTCAGTTATTTGTGTGAGATTACTTCCATCAAAGTTCACTACATAGAAATGAGTTTCTAATCCCAAATTGGAATTAGCCGAGAAGTATACTTTTTGATTTTCTTCATCTACTAAATCAATGCTTGAAACTGGATTATCACCTTCAGTAAGCCTATTGATCAGTGTGCCATCAAAATTGTAGTGGTAGATGTGATTAAATCCATCAACTTCTGAAGTCCAAATAAAAGACTCGCCATCTTCAAGTTGAATAAAATTATCATGAAGATTGATGTAAGCATCTTCCCTTTCTTCGAGAATAGTTCGAACTGTTTTTGATTCTAAATCATAAGCGAGAAACTCTAAATGGTTTTGCTGTCGATTTAGTCTGCGGAAAGTCAATTCTGTGCCATCATTCTTCCAAAGTGGGCGTACAATGTAATTATCAGCATTGGAATTGGTTGGAATTTCTTCAATGTCACCCGATTCGATATCAACGATAAATAATTTCAGCGTTGGGTTTTCTTCCCCGGCTTTAGGATATCTCATCAATTCAAGTCCTGTTTCAAACTCTAATTCATGAATAACCGGATATTGAAAAACATGAGTTTCATTGTATTGCAAATAGGCAATCTTCGAATCATCAGGTGAAAACCAATATGCATCACGCTGATAAAATTCTTCCGGATATACCCAGCTAGGTCGACCATTCATTTGTTCTTCACTACCAACAGTGAGTCTCTTTTCCTCTTTTGTTTGAGTATCAACTACATAAATATCATAGCCTTTAACATGCGCGAATTTTGAGTAATCATGAGAATAGGTTCCATTCCACAATTGGGATGCTTCCATATTTCTCATTAACTCATCGGTGTAAAGTGCTCGCTCCACTTCCGGTTTATACAACATACGCATGCTTGCATCTTCCAAATTATAAACAAAGTCCACTTCGTCAACCGTAAAGAAAATGGCTTTGTTATCCATCACAAATTCAAACTCAGAAAAAGGATAACCACTAATTTCAGAATTAGTTAAATCATTGTACTGATCTGTTATGGCCATTTTAGTTCTTCTATCAAACAGCAGTGTTTCATTCCCTGTTTCAGGGTGAACTTTATAAAATTCTGTAGAGCCGTTCTCTTGCTTTATTTCCAGATATCCCATATCGCCAGGAAGCCACGGTAATCCGGTTTGTCCATCATACTGGATAAAACCAGATTGATTCATCTCATTATATAAATCGATTCCTGTTAATTGGGCATTTGCGACCGAAGCAGTCAATAATAGAATGAATGATACTCCGAGTAATTTCTTCATAAAATGTTGTCTTGCTGATTAAAAACTTGCTGAAGATAGGTTACGTGAAATCAACAAAGAAATTTTGTTCGTTAAAGTGTGTTTTGGTTTTATCTTTGGCGCCATGAAACCATTTCTGCTTTTACAACATCGTTACTTAGATGAAGCTTCAGATAATGAATATGAAGCTGTTATCAGATATACCGGATTGACACCGGATCAAATTCATCGAATTAGGATTGAAAAAGAACATATCGGTCCGATTGATCTGGAAAAATATAGCGGCATTATTCTGGGTGGCGGCCCTGCAAATGTGAGTGATGATGAATCGACAAAAAACCCTGAGCAAATACGTTTCGAAAATGAATTAAGTGAACTGTATGATCAGGTTTTTGAAAGTGATTTCCCTTACCTAGGCATGTGTTATGGAATGGGCTCGGTTTCTAATTATTTAAAGGGCGAAGTATCAAAGGAAAAATACAGCGAACCTGTTGGAGCTGTAACTATTTTTATCAATAAGGACGAAGAAGATCCTTTATTAGATGGAGTTCCAACTCAGTTTCGCGCAATGGCCGGACATAAAGAATCATGCACAAAATTACCTGATAATTGCATCGTGTTAGCCAGTTCGGAAGAATGTCCCTACCACATGATCCGATACAAAGAAAATATTTATGCCACTCAATTCCACCCTGAGCTTGATATTGAGGGCATCGCTTTACGAATCGACGTTTATCGTAATCATGGATATTTCAAACCGGAAGATGCTGATGCACTTATCGAATCCGTTATGAGAGAAGAAATCATCTATCCACAGAAAATTCTTAAAAACTTTGTGGATCGATATCGATCCTAGGAAAGCGAGACTATTTCCACGTTTTCTAATTCTCTTCCTAAAAAGCGTTCTGCTAATTCCTGAAATCGTTGTGGCTGGTCACTGACAAAACATTTAAACGATCCACCCTCAGTATTAGCGAGGTTTCTGGATTCTAACTCAGATTTTGCGGAAGCCGCAATTGATTCTGCAGAGTCTATAATGTGGATGTTTTCATCATGAAGAAATTCCTGAATAGCCTTTTTAAATAATGGGTAATGCGTACAGCCTAGAATTAATGAGTTGATATCAGAATCTTCAAATTCTGCTAAATAAGTCTCGATTGTTTTCAGAGCGATCTCGTTATCCGTCCAGCCTTCTTCAGCAAGCGGAACAAGCATTGGACAAGCTTTTTCAGAAACAGTTACCGATTTATCTAATGTTTGAATTGCTCTTTGATAGGTACCGGAATTTACCGTGGCTAAGGTGCCAATTACCCCAACCTTTTTATGATCCGGAAAACTTACAGCCATTTCTGAACCGGATGTAATCACATCTAAAACCGGAACATCTCCTGCTAATTCAATAATTTCTTTTTTCGCTGAAGCAGATACTGTATTACAGGCTATTAAAATAACTTTTACACCTTTTTCCAATAAGAATCGAGTGATCTCCAACGCGTAATTTCGAACTACTTCTTCCGATTTTATCCCGTAAGGTACTCGTGCTGTATCACCAAAATAAATAATATCTTCGCTTGGGAGAGTTTCCATAACTGCTTTGGCTACAGTGAGTCCGCCAATACCAGAATCAAAAATACCTATCGGGGCCTTTCTATTTTTCAATACTTTTTCGAGAACTATTTTTTGGGTAGGAATGTATTCATTTCCTGATTCCTAATTCAACAATACCTTTTTGTTCCCTATGCGGATTTTTTCACTTATAGCCTTACTACTAATTCTACCATCTCATTTGTTTGCGCAATCAGCGATTGATACCGTTACTGTTGACATAGAAGAGATTGTAGTAGTTGGTTTCGAAACAAACAGAAATATTCTGGAAACACCCATCAGTATTGCAACCATAAATCCTCAGACAATTAATTCATTCGACGCATCCAGTTTATTGTTTGGGATGAATACCATTGCAGGTGTAAGAATGGAAGAACGTGGAACAGGGAGTTATCGCATATCTGTAAGAGGTAGTTCGCTTCGTTCACCTTTTGGCATTCGTAATGTTAAAGTGTACTGGAATGGAATCCCCTACACTGAACCTACTGGAAGTACATTTTTGAATTTGCTGGACGTTTCAAACATGCAATCCTTAGAAGTAATTAAAGGCCCTGCAGGCAGCTTATATGGAGCCGGAAATGGTGGAGTGATCCGAATTCAAAGTACTCAACCATTTTTGCATGATCAGATTAGCAGTTCCACTTCAATGGGATCATTTGGTAGCTGGGCTACCAGACTTGGCTATCACGATCGTCTTGAAAATGGCGAACTCTCTTTTAAATATGCGGAACAATCAACCGATGGCTATCGTGATCAATCTTTTTTAAATAGACGAGTTTTGGAAGTTTCTGGACATACAGAATACGCAGAAGATCGGATCCTTAGAGCAAGCGTTTTGTATTCCGATTTGAATTATGGCATTCCGGGTGGACTAAATGCGAATCAATTTGATGCAGATCCAACACAAGCTCGGCCAGGCAATCCATTTGCTCTTGGAAGTATTGATGCGAATGCCAGTATCAAGCAAGAAGCATTAATATTTGGAATAACACATGATTACCAAATAAGTGAGAGCTGGTTTAATTCAGCATCGGCCTTCGGTACTTTCAGTGATTTTGAAAATCCTTTTAACCTGGATTATAAAATAGATAGTAGAAAAAGTGGTGGATTCAGAACACTTTACAAATATGATTTCTTCTTAGGTGAAAATGATGCCGAATTGAATTTCGGAACTGAATATCAGGCTTCCAGCTATTCGTCTCGCAATTTTGAAAATGATACAGCTCTAGTCGGAGCTCTCAATTTTGATGATATTCTAAAAGTTCAAAACTCGACGACTTTTGCTTCACTTAACCTTGATCTCGCTGGTGGTTGGATAATCAATACAGGTTTTAGCATGAATTTTGTGAATTATGAAATCAATCGTTTAGTAACCAATGTGGAAGATGATGTTCCGGGTAAGATCGGAATCAATTTCGATCTGCAATTTGTACCTCGCCTGTCCATTGCAAAGAGATTAAATAATCGGGCTATTGCTTTTGGCGGAATTGGCTATGGTTTTTCACCTCCTACTATCGAAGAGGTTCGCACAAATGAGGGAAGTATCAATCAGGGTTTGAAACCTGAAATTGGAACGAATATAGAATTTGGGATACGTGGTTACTCGGCAGATGGTAAATGGAGTGGTAGTGCTACAAATTTCCTTTACTGGTTAAATGATAGCATTGTACAACAACAATCTGAACGAGGAACAACACTATTTCGAAATGCCGGTAGTACTATTCAGTTCGGATTTGAATTAAATTCAAGGCAGATTTTTATTGATGATCCAAGCGGCTTTATCACCCGATTGGACTGGAACCTTGCATACACCTACAACAACTTTGTGTTTGATGAATACATAACCACAGATGGTGATTTCAGCGGAAATGAATTAACAGGTGTCGCTCCTCATGTTGTGTTCAATTCTATTTCAATTAGACTGGCAGAAGGGTTCTATTCAAATATTTCCCACACATTTAACGATGAAATTCCACTCGAAGACGATAACTCTATTTATTCTGATTCATACCAGTTAGTTCAAGGTAAAGTAGGTTGGTCAGGGAAAATTCTTGATCGATTGAGTGCCAATATTGGTTTTGGAATCGACAATCTATTGGATGAAAAATACAGTCGTGGTTTTGATATTAATGCCTTTGGAGCTCGTTATTTCCAGCCTGCACCGGAAAGAAATTGGTTCATGACGATTTCTCTCAATTATCAATTGGGTAATTAAGAATTATCAATTCATTCAATTTTTAATTGATAATTAATCAAAATTTCCTCGCGAGCACCACCGTCTCTTTGAAGGTTCGATCTCTGCCGGAAGCTGAATCATACGCTTCGAAATAGACAATATATCTTCCAACTCGATTATTGGTCCTATCATCTGTTAGGCCATCCCAAATAAGTGATCCTTCAAAACCAGCCTGATAGTTATTTACTAACTCTCTTACTTCTCTACCATAACGGTCAAAAATCCTAATTCGAAGAAGGTAATCCGGCGCATCTAACCTATAATTGATAAAAAGATGATCTTCAGAGCCGTCTTCATCGGGTGAAAATGGATTTGGTGAAAACGAAATACCATTCCCACCGGGAGTAATTCCAGAGACTTGAAATATTGAATTTTCTGACAACGGTGTACCACCTGATACATGCGTTGACGAAGACCAATTACTTGCATCATTACTTGGTCCAAATGGATCGATTCTCTCAAGAGCAATTCCTTTCGTATCGAATACATTAGGGTTTTGCCAATTCTCATCAAAAAATACTGAATCAATGGTTACTCCATTTCTATCAGCTAGAAAAATGGCATCATTTGAAGAAGCTAAACTTAGGCTACTTCGATCCATATGGATTACTTCCAAGTTTTCTACATCATGCAACTCAAAGTAATTGGCAATACTACTTTGATTGAACTCACTAGCTTCAGAATCCGAATAAATCAATACATAAGAATCAGGTGGTAACCATTTATACTGAGTTGAAACCGGATAGATCGATCGAATTTCGTTGTCTTCATCAGGCTCATCATGAATAAAAATACCTTCAAGAGATATCGCTTTATCAGTCGGATTATATAACTCTACATATTCTGTTTGATCTGGCAAGTTATCTTCATCATCGGCTAGTGGATTGTATAGAATTTCATTGATCACCACTTCACCCGGTTTAAGACTAGTGGTAATCAGGTTAGAAGCCAGACTAGAAATATTTCCTTTATAATCTCTTAAATTTGATATGATGATTTCAGCCGCCTGACTAGTAACTGTAACTTTTCCATTTGAAGGACTCATTCTCAAATTAATCTCAGATGAAATTACTTCTGGAATACTGATTATTGATTGACCTAAATTATTGACAGTAATCTTTGTTTCAGGTGTGATGCTTACAACTTCAGTGAAAGCAATTAACAACTGATCTCCATCAATAGATGAGAATATGATCTCAGGTGGTGTAATATCTACCTCAAAAACTGAACTTATATTGCCAGGTGAGAACCCTTCATTAGAAGTTGAAACTGCCCAATTTGACTTGTCGAATGATGCCGCTAATGGATCTTTTCTTTCTATTGAAATGCCGGGGTTATTTTCACCCCAGGAATCGTCATAGAATAAACTATCTATAGTTTTCTCCAAAGGGTTTCTTATCACTAACTCATCACCACTGTCATTCAGGCTGGGAAAATTATTGAGATACAATCCATTGGTTATAGATTCGGCGAACTCATAATTATCTGTAATTACTAAATACTCATTTGATCGCAAAATGGTCTCAGATGGAAGCTCTACGGTTGATACTGCATCAGAAAATGTCCACCCACTCAGATCAAAATTAAATTCTGTTGGATTGTAAAGTTCAATAAACTCAGGTGAGAGTGCATCTTTTCTCCGATACAAGATTTCATTAATTACCACATTCTGTTTTATTGCTTCACGGATCTCAACATATTCAAGTTGTAAAACTTGTTTGTTTTGAACATTGCCAAAAACGTCTTTAATACCCCAGATAGAAATAGATACTTGATCACCATCTTCGAACTCTGAAGTAAAATTCAATTGAACACTATTGCCAAACTCCTCGACATAATTAATCTCAAAAAGATCTGTTTGATAATTCAATGGATTTTGAGCACTCTCAGCTTCTACCCGCTCATTAAATATTAACCGGATAACACTTGGGGAAATAAATTCTGATTCAATAACGAATGGAGGATCTGTATCAATTGAAACGTCATTAACCCTACCCGGTGTACCACCCAATTCATTTTGAGAATCACTCCAATTCTCTAGAAATGTTGAAGTGACATCTAAACTTCTGCGTTCAAGAGCAACATCAACGCCACCCCAATCAAGTGAATATTCAAGTGAATCAACAAGATGCCCGCCTGGTGTGTATACTCGAATTTGATCGGAGTTATTATTTAATGCAGGTAGTGAAACATCATGAACAAAAATTTCGCCAAAAGTAGTAGTTAATGCCTCTGGGTTGTTTGTGAGAACAAGGTGAGTATCAGGAAATAAAACAAAATCTGACTCGGAAATGGATTTAAGATTCGAATTGTCACCTATGACCCAATCTTTAAGATTAAGTGTTTTCTCTGTTCTATTCACAATCTCAACATACTCAGGAAATCCAGAGTCTGGTGGAGGATCCTTTAAAAACTCATTGATTAGTACATCACCTTGCTCAAAGTCATCAAATTCAATTTCCTCAACGACACTTTCATCAATTTTAAAATCAAAATAAAAATCATCGGTTCGGCTTGATGTATTTCTGACTTTGACACCAAAATATGATGACGAATTGTATGTATTATCAAACCCAGTATTTCCTGAATTCTTCAATTCGCCATTATATCCTTCACCAATTTCCAGGCTCCAGTTTCCCAACTCATCCCTTGTAGTTTTTACTCGATAAGAACCACTTCTTTGAAAAATGGTGGTATTAGAAACAATAATTGAAGCTTCATCTCCGGCATCGTATCTAATCAATCTGAAGAAATCATCACCGGTTTCTCCTATTCGAATTCCATATCCATTAAAAAGACCCGTTAAATCAGATTGATCACTTACTAAAATAATTTCTGCTTTATTAGAACCTGAGGGAGCACTTCCTTCAATCCAAATAAAAAACTCCCAGTAACCAATTATGCCCGAAGATGGAGTGGATAAATAACTGGTTGAAGATTCACTAGCATTTAATCTGAGTACATGATTATTGTTAAGATTATAAACCACAAAATTGGAAACGTCTCCGGTCCACATCGGATTTGATGTTAAATCCCCATCCGAAAAATCATCTTCAAAAACTTGAGCTGTCGCTTTTCCCCCTAACAACAGCATCAAAATGATTGTTACCCGAATCATACCCTTTTATCTGATCAGGTTTATAACCTGAACCCCTTTCAATTTTCAAGTTTAGCGAATAAAAAAAGGGTAAAAGGATATTCCACCTTTCACCCATGGAAGGACATTGGGAGCTTCTCAACTCCCAAGGCAATGATTGTCGTCTCTATGCTGTAAAGTGAGACCATTTCCAGAGGAACTCCTTACAGATTTTTTGTACTTTTTTTAAGATTTTTTCGAACGGCACTAAACCACTAAAAAACAGGACTTCTAATGCGTGCACTTCCATTTTACGACGACGATCAGAACGGCGGATTCATGATGCTGGAAGGAATTCTGCGCGTGGAAGCGGGAAAACTCCAGATAGAATATCAAAAGAAAGATGCTATTGTGGAGGTAGTTAAGTCGGGAGTTAAGACCGTCGAGATCAGTTTAAACGACATCGACCTGATCGAATACAAGAAAAAACTGTTCGGTGCCAGACTGATTCTTCACGCAAAGCGTGCAACGGTTTTTCAGGAGTTTCCCGGAAATGATCTACTCACCCGAACTCTTAAAGTGAAGCGAAAAAATCGAGAAATTGCTGCCAGTATTGCTTCAAATGTTAATCTCTTTCTTTCAGAGAAAAAACTGAAAGAGCTCGATGGTGACATGGAATGAGCTTTGCCTATCATTATGAGCTTTATGATGAAGCCCATGAAGGTGTTATAAAAACCGTAAAGGGAGTACTGAGTATTGATGGAGAGGAATTACTCTTTGAGTATAAACTCTACGATATGATGGATACCGTAATCAGCACTTTAAATAAATTCTCACTAAACGTGGATTACTTAAAGAAAGTGATGTACAAGCGAGGGATTTTTCAGTCTAAAATGATTATCGAAGCTACTCGATTTGTGTTTTTAGAACCCATTCCCGGTAGCCAACAAGGGAAAATCACATTGAAAATAGCTCGAAGTGATCGGGATCAAGCACAGGAATTCGCTACAAAATTGAATATAGCACTTACTGAACGACGATTGAGAGATATGGATAGCAGTGAGCAGTGAGCAGTGAGCAGTGAGCAGTGAGCAGAAAATCATCTATGCAAATGTGACTTGGAACTGATTATTTGTATTAAGGCTAAATACATTCTAATAAGTATTGATAAGTATTATTTGAAATGAAATTATTTGCCTGCTACACTTTGAATTTTCTCTTCTATGTCTCATCTCTTATAGGATTCCTATTCACTCTTGGATCAATCTATACAATTCTTAATCATTATTTTTATTGGAACCCATCTAAGGTTGCAGTAGAATTTGAAACCTCAATGATCTTTGCAGGAGGTTATGTTCTTATTGCTATATATATTTTTTCCTTCGTCTACTTAATTCACAAAATTCGACTAAGATTAGTTTTGAAATAAGTCATTCTGAGGCTATCCCGAAGTGAATTCGGGAAAGAATCAACTGTTCTTGTCAAATTCCTCAATTTGCTGATCCTTCGCTTTCACTCAGGATGACTTGTAATTAATGCCAAGATCACTTCGTCGCTTCACTCCTCGTGAATGGAGTTGAAAACTGATCACTGAATTCTGATCACTGCAAAAACCCTTTTTTAAGCAGCAACTCCGCATTTAAAATAGCTCCGCCGGCTGCTCCTCGAATGGTATTATGTGCCATACACACAAAACTGATATCGAACACTTCCGCTTCGCGTAATCGCCCCATATGTAATTGCATCCCATTTTCATGATCAGCATGGAGACGAGGTTGTGGAAAACGTTCTTCTTCGTGAAGTACAATCACATCTTTTGGAGCAAAAGGTAAGTCCAGATCTGCTATTGGGTTTTCGAAACCAAGAACCGCTTCTTTCACAGCCTCAATGCTGGATGGCTTTTTGGATAATTGAACCGTAACAGCAGCCATATGACCGTTTAAAGTTGGAACGCGAGTACAAGTAGCCTGAACCGGATATTCAGGAATTTGAATGGCCCCGTTTTGTAAACTTCCCAACAGTTTTTGAGTCTCGGGTGCGATTTTATCTTCCTCTCCTGAAATAAATGGAACCACATTCCCCAAAATATCCAAACTAGGAACACCGGGATAACCTGCACCGGAAATTGCCTGCATGGTGGTCACAACCATTGCCTCGATACCAAAGGCATCATAAATAGGTCGAAGCGCCAAAGATAGCGGAACTGCAACACAATTCGGATTAGTCACAATCCAGCCGGAACCATCCTCAGTGAAGGTCTGCGTTTTAATTAATTCGATATGATGAGGATTAACTTCTGGAACCAATAATGGCACATTAGGATGCTGACGGTAATTTTTCGCATTTGAGATCACCGGAATTCCCGCCTTGGCAAAAGCTCCTTCAATCTCGAAAGCAACCGATGAATCCAAGCCGGAGAATACAAAATCAACCCCAGACATTGCTTCTGGATCACATGAATTCACAACCATATCAGCGATTGAACCAGGTAGTTCCACATCTTCAATCCAATTTGCTGCGTCTATATATTTTTTCCCAGCTGATCGAGAAGATGCTCCAAGAGCTACAATTTCAAACCATGGATGGTTTTGTAGTAAACGAATAAATTTCTGTCCTACTGCACCAGTGGCGCCAAGTATGCCGACTTTCATTTTTATTGAAATAACGAGTTTGTGAATGAGTGAACGGCGAAGATAGGCACAAAGGCACTGAGGCACACAGTTTTTTTCACTTTGTGCCTTTGTTACTCTGTGCCTCTGTCACTAATTCATTATCTTCCGCGCTCATTTTAAAACTCAGTAACGAAGTAGTATCCTCTTCATGTCGAATTTAGACAGCCTTGATAAAATTGTTTCTCTAGCCAAAGCTCGTGGCTTCATCTTTCAGTCATCAGAAATTTATGGCGGACTTAGCGCCGTGTACGATTACGGCCCCTTAGGAGTAGAGCTAAAGCGAAATATCCGAAATGCTTGGTGGAAAGAAATGACCCAACGCCACAGCAATATTGTTGGGGTTGATGCAGCCATCTTTATGCATCCTCGAGTTTGGGAAGCTTCAGGTCACGTAGGTGGATTCAACGATCCAATGATCGACGATAAACAATCTAAAAAGCGATATCGCGCTGATATGTTGATCGAACAGTTCATCTTTAAACTAGAGAAAGATGGAAACACTGAGAAAGCTGCTGAGATTCAGGAATTGTTGGATACTTCGGGAACTCGTAAAACTTTAACTGAAGATTTATACGACATCATTATTGAAAATGAAATTAAATCACCAGATTCTGGTGCTTTCGATTGGACTGAAGTCCGTCAATTCAACTTAATGTTCAAGACAGCCTTTGGTGCAACTTCTTCCGAAGAAGATGGTGTTTATCTACGTCCTGAGACAGCTCAAGGGATATTCGTGAATTACAAGAATGTACTAGACACAAGTAGAGTTGCAGTTCCTTTTGGAATCGCACAGACCGGTAAAGCATTCAGAAATGAAGTAGTTGCCAGACAGTTTGTATTCAGAATGCGAGAATTCGAACAAATGGAAATGCAGTACTTTGTGGAGCCGGGCACCGATGCCGATGCTTATGCTGATTGGAAAGACAGACGACTTAGCTGGCATAAGCGAATTGGTATTCGTGAAGAGAATTTACGTTTTATGGATCATCCACAAGATAAATTAGCACATTATGCACTTGCTGCTGTAGATGTACAATACCAGTTCCCGATTGGCTGGCAGGAAGTGGAGGGAATTCACAATCGTTCTGATTTTGATTTAACGCAGCACCAGGAATTCTCCGGTAAGAAACTCGATTACTTCGATCAAAAAAATAACAAGCGTTATGTTCCTTACGTGATCGAAACTTCAATCGGTTTGGACCGCTGTACGCTTATGGTTCTTTGTGATGCGTATCGCGAAGAAGAAGTGGATGGAGATAAACGAGTGGTATTAAAAATGCACCCGGAACTAGCTCCAATTCAAGTTGGTGTATTTCCACTAGTAAAGAAGCCTGGATTACAGGAAGTTGCACGAAAAATCGAAGCGGATCTAATTGAAGACTATTCTGTTCAGTATGATGAAGCCGGTTCTATCGGTAAGCGTTATCGTCGACTTGATGAAGCAGGAACTCCATTCTGTATCACTGTTGATTTCGACACCATCGAAAGCGACAATATGGTGACTATCCGACATCGTGACGATATGAGTCAGGAA
Organism: Balneolaceae bacterium; assembly: GCA_965601825.1. GTDB lineage: Bacteria > Bacteroidota > Rhodothermia > Balneolales > Balneolaceae > HXMU1420-13. The sequence goes on from OZ271839.1 coordinate 49,413, forward strand.
AGAATTCCAATTGAGAAAGTTAAAGATGCAATTCGAGATGGAATGATGGATTGGAAGGCTAGTTAAGAGCTAGAATCCACTCCGAAATTGAGTCAAGAAAACCATCAACAAAAATACTTGGCAGCATTGGATATTCATTCACAAAGCCTGTATTTGCTTTTTGGAAAAGGTGATTTGCATCCTTAAACGTTTGGATCTCACAATTCATCAAATCATCCATACATAGCTCTGCTAGCACAGTCTCGTTTTGTGATGGTGTGACCTGAGTGTCCTTTTCACCAAATAAAGCTAGAATTGGCGTTTCTACATTATTCAGATCGTCTGCAGGATCATAATGTAACATAGATCGCATCTGGGGACTTTGAAATGGCATCACACTACTTTGAAATTGGGCATCAGCAAATGCTTCAACATCAACTATAAACTGGCGTTGAGCTTCAGGTAGATTTGCAATTTCACGCTCGATTAATTTCTGATACTCAACTTTTAACTCATCCCAACCATCATTTTTACGAGCTGTTTCATAAGCCATTTCCTGAAAGCCAATAATGTATTCAATGTCTTCTTCAGATTTTCCCATAGCCTGCTGGATGATGGTAACTTGTTCGTTTATAACATCTTTCAAAGGAACGGCTGTAGACGCCATTAAAATCATTCCGACTAGTCGTGCATCATTTACAGCAACTCTTGTAGAAACAATTCCACCTTGTGAGTGACCCAATAAAATGAATTCATCAAACACTGCATTTGCCTGAAACTGGAAATAGTCCATAATTGCCTTAACGTCATTTGCTAGATCATCAAGTGTAGCTTGAGCAAAGTCCCCGGTAGAAGTACCAATTTGTCGATCATCGTAACGAAAAGAGGCCACTCCTTTTTCCAATAAATCCTCCGCAATTATTTTGAATGGCTTGAAATTATAAATTGTCTCATCGCGGTCTTGCGCACCACTACCGGTTATCAAGATAACCAATGGATCTCCTTTCTGATAAGTATCAGGTAGCTCCAATGTCCCACCAATTTCAAGATCACCATTAGGAATAATAAGATCTTGCGACATTACTGATTTTGAATGTGCTGCAATCAAAATAAATAGAGAGATAAAAAATGCTGAATATTTCATGAGGCCGCATCAATTTGTTGAAAAATAACATATGAGTAAATGATTGGGACGAGTACAAGTACAGTTACCACGATGCTAAATACTATCCAATACATCGTTGTATTCGTTAACAAAAATGGGGTAATCATCATGATTAAACCACCAACCGTCCATACTTTGGCAGTAATTCGATGTGTTCTCTTCCAAACTTCTTCGTTTTCTAGTGTCCAGGGAGTTCTAACACCAATGAAGTAATTTTGTTTGATTGAGTGCATATAATTACCAAGCACTAGGAAAAGTAGGCCTATACCAGATTGTAGATATACACCAAAATTTATATCAGTTCCCATCGACTCTGCCATCACAAATACATACATGAAAATGAAGAATAAACTCAGGATAATTCGAATGGCCGCTATTGGTTTTTGTCGTGATTCTATTCTTTTCTTAGGGTCGATAAATGGTAATCCAACCAACATTAGGTATGTTGCCAGTGCAATCGCAGGAAACATGATAGCATTCACCCATTTGGGTCCCCAACCATCGGCTTCTCCTTTCATATCAAAATGAGTTGGTACAATATCTGGTAAATCATTCCATAAGTAAGCTGATACTCCAAAAGGAATGATTAACAATACAATTATATACCATTCTTTTTTTAGCGTTTCCTTAAACATAGCTCCTTAGTTTTTGTTTAATAAATCGAACAACCATTGTGTTGCTTCTTCTAATACCGTGGTATCTAATGAATATTTAATGAATTGCCCATCCCGCTCTGTTGATACCAATTTCGCTCGTTTTAGTATATCCAAATGATGAGAAATACTAGGTTTTGAAATATCAAAAGCTTCAGCAATCTCACCTGCTGTAAGATCAGAGTCTTTCAGTAAATCCAGAATCTGTCTTCTTGTTGAGTCGTTTAGAGCTTTAAATAAGAGATTCATTTAGATATTTAGATAATTGTCTAAATATAAGAAAGGGCGTGAAAGAATCAAGACATATTTACCAGGATACCGATTATTCGGATAAGGAAGTAATCTCAGATACTTCCTATCGAGATCACTTGTCCAGAAATGTGTCTGGATTGTGAATGAGGTATGATTCAATCCAAATCATTCAATTGAATGTTCAGGGCTTTTACACTGATCTGGATTTCGATCATCATCATACCAAGAGAAATTAACAGCAAAACTAAACTAAGACCGAATAAGATCTTTCCCATAAGCACCCATCCTGCAAAAAGAGCCACCATGCAAAATACAGACAGAAACAAGGATCCAATTCCTAATAACTGCATGTCTTTAATAAGTCTAATTCGCTTATGAAGGTTATCAATTTGGGCTTTAGCAGCCTTATCGCCTGTCTCTTTATAGTTTCTGTGCAACGTGCGAATTAAGTTCGCAATCGATAAAAATCGATTTGTATAAGCTAGCAGCAGTAAAGAAATAGCTGAAAATAAAAGACCGGGTGTAGTTAGATTTAATTCCATTGTTACTCTGAATAAATTCGCCAGACACTGGCAACCTGTGTATTTGATTCTACTTTAAATCGCAGATAATCATGCGCTGATGCTTTTTGCATGGCAAATGGTTCATAGCTATAAACAGGTACAAAATAAATACCGTTGCTTTCGAATGGTTCAAGATTTTGAAGTTCTTCAAGTACCTGATCCGGAAAACTATAAATAGTGTAGTAGGATAGTAAGTATTCAATCTTTGACTCTTTGACCAATTCAAGTAAATCATTTTCATTATCAATGTAATCATTGAATTGATTATCAAGAAGTACATTACTTGATATAAACTGATTCGGATTTTTTTCACTTGTGGCGATTGGAACAGCGAGATCACTCCAAATCAAAGATTCATCGTCAATGTTTTCTTTTATCCAAAACCCAATTTCTTTTCTTGGCTGAATTGAATATTGACGATAAAATGGAACAGCTAATTGAATCAATGAAATTGCCAACAATAGAATCATCTTTCTTTGGTCGACAAACGGTCGAAAATATCCTTTACCAAAGAGCCCGATCATCCAAATTGTTGCAATGGGTACGCTAAATACAACATGTCGTGTTTCCGGATAAGAAATAATTTTTGTCTGAGCCAGCATAAAAAAGAAAAGATGGTTAAAAACAAAGAAACCTATTAAAAGAAGGAGGTTGTATTGTTTAATCTGGAATGATGTTTTCCGTATCCAGATAAAGAATATGATTAGCGGAAATACCTGAATTATTGCTAGAAACGGAAGTACTCCATATCTAAACAACAGATTTACATCTTCTGTATAAAAATTTGTACTTGTAGATGTGCTTGAAAACCGATTGATAATCCAACTCAATGGATTTCCGGAATTCCAATATGACCATCCACTCCAAATCGAAAGCCCAATAGTAATTCCTACTATCGTCCAAAGTGCCCTTTTCTTTTCATTCGTTAAGAATAGAAAAATGCTGCTAACTCCCATTAAGTACATCAACTCAGTTCTTGTAAGAACTGCAATTGCGGCACTAGAAATAATAAGCCAATGAATTTTTTTATGAATACCAATAAACCATAAAACAACGAGCAAGGTAGCTAAACCTTCAGCCATATTCATGTAACTGAATACAATTAAATAAGGTTGTATGGAAAGCAGCACCGCTGCAAGTAACGCCGCTTTATTGTCGAAAAGAATCTTTGTTAAGTAGGTACCAAAACCAACTGTCGCTACTCCCAAGACTGAATTTGCAATATTAAGTACTTGGATAGAGTAGCTTCCTGTAATCCACTGTACAAAAGCACCCCAATAACGAATTGCTGGTAACCAACTTAAGTGGCGGTCTTTAAAATCTGAATAGACCCAATCGTTTTCTAAAGTTAGTCGACTCATTATCAAATTGTGATATGAATCACCCCAGTAATCTTGAAAACCTAAGACTAATACTAACGCTCTTAGAAAAAAGGCTAAAACTAAAGAGGCGAATATTGGATTCGCCTCAAGCTTTTCGATAATTAAACTTCCTGTAGCATGACTTTGCATGCCAATAAGCTAAGCCGATTTATCTATAAAAAGTAGCTGTGATTTAATTTTGGATACCAATCACACCACAACCAATTCTTGGTCCTGATGCTCCTGATGGTTGTGATACTAAATCGTCTTCACCACCATGAACAATTATTCCACGTCCAATGATTTCGTTAATATCAATAACCTGATCAATATAATCTCTGATTCCAATTCCTTGTTCGTTCACTTCGAGATTCCCCATGGCGCCCATGTGTCTTTGCAACATATCTGGTGATCCATGCTCCATTCCATCAGGATTAAAATGTCCACCCGTTGATGTACCATCATCAGCAGTACAATCACCAAAAGTGTGAATATGAAAACCATGTTTTTCACCAGATAGCCCGGTTACTTCTGCACGTACATGTACGCCCGTTTCAACTTTTTCAAAATAAGCTACACCTGCTACTTCACTATCATTGATAGAATGGATAACCGCAACTGCCTTAGTGATTTCAGCCTTTTCTTCTACATGCGATTGCTCGCTTGAACAAGCAGTGAATAGTGCTAAAATAGCGAAGAGTCCAAATACGTTTTTCATGACCTTGATTGAGTTTTTAAATTTATCTCATCAAAGTGCTTTTTGTCGGAATTCGTTCAGTGTTTTTATTCCTTCAATAAAGGTTTTATAAAGCCCTGGTTTTTCACTCTTGAGTCGCTCTAACCTTTTTTTTGTTGATGCTTCACTGAAGATTAGCATTGAATTTTTAAAATGTATAGAAGTAAAAATACTCAAGCCAAAATAACTCAGAACATAAAGTTCAGGAATTCCACTCACCCAGAGTATTAGTGAAATCAAAACCCAGAAAAATGGGAAAAGGATTAGGCACAGCATATACTTTGCCGTTGCATCAAAAGTGTGATCCTTGATCTTAGTACTAATCAACTTACTGATTGGTTGATATGGGATTATGTTATTGATTAAACTAAATAAGTATAAGGGAAACAGTAACACCAAATAGAGCCATGGCTTTTCTCTTCCAAATGTTGATTTGATAGAGATGTCATATTTGTTGCTGATTTCTACAACTTCTTTACCTGTTTCTATGAGTTCAGGTGAAAGTTGATCACTCAGTTGTTGAACCTTCTGATTTACTTTCTTTGGATCGATGTACTCTTTTTCATCATTTTCCAGATCAGTCAATAAAACTTGCATGGCCGGATATTGATCTAGATTTGGGACATGCATGACAGTTTGTTTCATCTCATCAGAAACATCACTTTTTAACTGATTCGCAGCTTTTCTCTCATCGCCTTCATAGAGTTCTTTGTATTTGTTCACAGAAATGGGTTTTCCATAAACGATATGAACATTGTTCCGGCTTCTTCGATGTTCAGTGTAGTTAATTCCAACTGGTAATATCTGAAGATCTAATTCCCAGTTATTTTTTAACTCCGTATCAAATGCAATTCGTGTAAACCCTTTACTTAATGGCCGAATACGGCGTCTTAAATCATGATTGGCCTCTGGAAATATCAGAACGGAATGTTTATCGCCCAGATATTTGATGCATTGTTCAAAAATCGCATTGTTTTTAGTCACTGAACTAAGTCCATCCCTGACACGATAAACCGGCAGCATATTTAAACTGCGCAAAAACCAATTCGAAAATTTAGTTGAGAAAGCACCAGACCTTGTAAGAGCAAACATGGTTCCCGGTACATGTGTTTCAATCAATAACGCATCAATTAGTGCATTTTGATGATTTGGAGCAATCAAAATTGGTTTTCCTTTTGGGAAATTTTCTTTTCCGGTGACTTTTACCCTTTTGTAGAAAAGTAATAAGCCTGCTTTCACTACACAGTATCTCCAGAAATTATACCACAAATGATTTTTACGCATTAGAAAACACTTTTTGTAAGCTGGCTTTTCCGATCGACCAGTACCAGCCAATCGTAAAACCCATAATTATATGCCAAATTCCCCACCAGGCCGCAATTAGTGCCATTCCGCCTAACCCTTCAAAGAAGTTGAAAATCAATAAAAGGCCAAGACCTGAATTTTGGATTCCAGTCTCAACAGAAATTGATTTTCTGTCTTCAATAGATAATTTCAAAATGGTGGCAATTGCAAATCCACCGCCTAAAGCTAATGCATTGTGTACAAAAACATAGCCAACTACATATTGAACGTTGTTTACGAAATTATCAAAATTCAATGCAAATGCAGTTAATATGAAAGCTGCAAAAAAGATGATACCAAATCCTTTGATCCACTTGGTTAGTTTCAGTGCAAGAGCTTCTTTGTAGTGCCTTAGTGTCATTCCAAGTATTAAAGGTATCCCTAGAATAATTACCACAATTCTGAATACTTCGAAAAGATCCAGACTAATTTGCTGCAAAATTGCATTTGTTGGTCCATATAAACTTGCCCAAAACATGAAGTTTAAAGGAGTAACAAAAATAGCCAATAAGGTAGCTATTGCAGTCATTGTTACGGATAAAGCAATATTTCCGCCGGCAAGTTGAGAGAAAAAATTGGAAATATTTCCACCGGGACATGCTGCAACCATCATCATTCCTAATGCCAAAGAAGGCTGTGGGTTGAGAATAATGATAAACAGATAAGTGATAAACGGAAGAAATACGAATTGAGAAAATACTCCACCAAAGGTTGATCTGGGATTTTTTGCTAAATCCTTAAAATCCTGAATCGTCAATTCTAGTGCTACACCAAACATGATGAAAAATAACGAAGCGTTCATCACCATGAGTCCGCCCGTATTCAGGTTCAGTTCTAAAGCATCGATTTCTGACATGGGCTGAATGTAGGAATTTTGAATTATGAATTTTGAATTGATTTCGATCTAATTCATAATTCAATATTTAAATTGATGCGAATGGACGTATTGCTAAATCATCTACGTTCCCAAGCTCAAATTTCATTTTCCCGGTAATTGCAATCATCGCAGCATTATCTGTACAGTAAGTGATATGAGGAATGTGGAGATTGAGATTAAGATCAGTAGCAAGTTTATTTGCTTTTGCCCTTAGCATTGAATTAGCAGAAACTCCACCCGCTATCGCGATTGATTTTACGCCAGTTTGTTTTACTGCGCGCTTTAGTTTTTTGATAAGTACTTCAGTAATGGCTTCAGAAATACTTGCTGACAAATCATTTATATAATCGGTTCTCAATTCCTCCGACTTATCCTGAAGAAAATACAACGCACTGGTCTTCAATCCTGAAAAGCTAAAATCTAATCCCTCATTTACCAACGCTTGAGGAAATTTGTGAAATTTCGGATCTCCATTTCTTGATAATCTATCAATCTCGGGACCAGCCGGATAAGGCAGTCCCATTATCTTTCCGATTTTATCGAAAGCCTCACCGGCAGCATCATCCCTTGTCTGACCTAGAATCTCATGTTCAAATGGATTTTTAACTAATACTAACTGTGTATGACCACCTGAAACGGTTAAACATACAAATGGAAATACTGGTTGCTCATCAATGAAATTGGCATAAATATGAGCATCCATATGATTTACCCCGACAATTGGAATGTTCTTTGAGAGAGAAACTCCTTTTGCAAAACAAAGGCCAACTAATAGAGACCCCATCAATCCAGGACCTTGAGTAACCGCAATTAAATCTATGTCATTAATCTTAGTATTGGCTTCAATTAATGCCTGACCTACTGTTTGACTTATAGTTTTTTGATGAGCTCGGGATGCTAATTCGGGAACAACCCCACCAAATTTTATATGAATAGATTGTGAGGCAATGATGTTTGATTTTACACCTTCATCTGTCAAAACAGCTGCTGAAGTGTCGTCGCAAGATGATTCAATTCCGAGAATATTCATTCACGAAAGATACGATGAGTTTTAGGTTTCTTTTTTAAAAACTGATTTATAAACCGAGTTTCATTAAAAAATCATTTACTCCCGGTTGATATAATTCGAAGTCTTTTTTTACCTGCTCTACAGCTTTTTTGTGAAATCGCCTATAGTCTGATTGATCGACATAACCGGTGTTAACTAATTCCATTACTATACTTTCGAGTACTAAGATTTTTTCGCGATTTTTCATCACGGCTTGCATCATCTCATCCGAATTCGAGTTCACATACATCACTAATCTCCTACAAATAGATTTATGCCTTTAATTTTCGGATTCAAAACTGCAAATCATAATTCTTAAACCTCATTCTTAAAAAAATTAGGTATATGAGTTATACAACTATCATTTACTTAATAAATTTAAAATAAAGTACCGTCAAGTGAATTCTTTTAACTAATTGCAAGAAAATGCATTAGCAGAAAGTGATAAATATCATCTTTAAATATTAGAAAAGCGCTTTTTTAAAATGATTCTGTGCGTAAATTGAAAATAAAAAAGCCCCGATCAAGGATCGAGGCTTTAAAATCCAGAAACGAGTTCAGGATGATATTATTAAATGCTTACTTCTTATCGTCGTCGTCTTCAACAACTTCGAAGTCGGCATCTACAGCACCTTCACCGGCATCTGATGAAGCTTCAGCATCAGCAGCTGGTTCTTGTGCTCCGGCACCAGGCTCAGCTCCACCTCCTGCAGCAGCTTCTGCTTGAGACGCAGCATAAATCTCTTGAGAGGCAGCAGTCCATGCTGTATTTACAGCCTCCATTGCTGAATCAATTGCATCTAAGTCTTCAGACTTGTGAGCTTCTTCAAGCGTAGCAACTGCATCAGAGATTGCAGTCTTATTCTCCTCAGAAATCTTATCGCCATATTCTTCGAGCTGCTTTTTTGTTGAGAAGATCAAACCGTCTGCTTGATTTAGTTTCTCTACTCTCTCACGAATCTTCTTGTCTTCATCTTCGTGATCCTTTGCTGCTTGCTTCATTTTTTCGATTTCCTCATCACTCAAACCAGATGAAGATTCGATTCGAATACTTTGCTCTTTTCCTGTTCCTTTGTCTTTCGCAAGAATATTTAATACACCGTTTGCATCAAGATCGAAAGTCACTTCAATTTGTGGCATTCCGCGAGGCGCCGGTGGAATTCCGTCTAAGTGGAAACGTCCGAGCGTTCTGTTGTTAGCAGCCTGAGCACGCTCACCTTGGAGCACGTGAATTTCAACAGAGCTTTGGCTATCCGCAGCTGTTGAGAAAACCTGTGACTTACTTGTTGGAATAGTGCTATTTGATTCAATCAACGGAGTCATAACGCCACCTAAAGTCTCAATACCTAGAGTTAGCGGAGTTACATCCAAAAGAACAACGTCTTCAACATCACCGGAAAGAACGCCACCTTGAATAGCTGCACCAACTGCAACTACTTCATCAGGATTAACCCCTTTGCTAGGGTCTTTTCCGAAGAATTCTTTTACTGCTTCTACAATTCGAGGAATACGAGTTGATCCACCCACCAAAATAACCTGGTCGATCTCAGACTTATTCATTCCCGCATCTTTCAATGCTTTCTCACATGGCGTGATTGAGCGCTTTACTAAATCATCAACCAATTGCTCGAACTTGGAACGACTGATGTCAACATTTAGGTGCTTAGGACCGTCCTGGGTTGCTGTAATAAATGGAAGGTTCACGTTCGTTTTTTGTGATGCTGAAAGCTCAATCTTTGCTTTCTCAGCAGCATCTTTTAAACGCTGCATCGCCATTGGGTCATTACGAAGATCAACACCTTCTGAAGCTTTAAACTCATCTGCTAAGAAGTTGATGATTCGCTGATCAAAGTCATCACCACCAAGGTGTGTATCACCATTCGTTGATTTTACTTCGAATACACCATCACCTAATTCTAGGATCGAAATATCAAAAGTACCACCACCAAGGTCATATACTGCGATTGTTTGATCTACATCTTTCTTATCTAAACCGTAAGCAAGAGCTGCAGCAGTTGGCTCGTTGATGATTCTCTTTACATCAAGACCGGAAATTTTACCTGCTTCCTGTGTTGCTTTACGTTGAGCATCGTTGAAATAAGCAGGAACTGTGATTACTGCTTCAGTTACTTTTTCGCCGAGGTATTCTTCAGCAGTTTGCTTCATTTTTTGAAGAACCATCGCTGAGATTTCTTGTGGAGCGTATTTACGGTCGTCGATTTGAACTCGAGCAGTACCGTCATCGCCTTTAACCACCTTATATGCTACCTGCTTGGTTTCATCGCCCACTTCTCCGTACATACGCCCCATGAATCTTTTCACAGATGCTACAGTTTTGTCCGGATTGGTGATAGCCTGACGTTTCGCAGGTGCGCCCACTAAGCGCTCTCCATCTTTACTAAATGCGACCACAGAAGGAGTAGTTCTACCACCCTCTGCATTTTGGATAACTACCGGCTCGTTTCCTTCCATCACGGATACACAAGAGTTGGTAGTACCTAAGTCGATTCCAATAATCTTTCCCATTCGTCTACTGTCTGTTTAGTTTTTTGTTATTTGATATTCTTAATTAACCGGGATGTTTGAACGGTCTTTCAGAGACTCTGATTTTGGCATACTAACCGTTAAAACTCCGTTTCGAAAGCTTGCATTGATTTCGGCAGTATTTACATCTTCGGGTAATGCAAACGAGCGGGCAAATGCGCCACGCTTTCTCTCTTGTCTCTTAAACTCTTCTCCCTCACCAGCTACTATATCCCGCTCACCTTTTATGGTAAGCACATGGTTCTTTAATGATATACCGATCTCTTTCTTGGCCAGCCCTGGTAAATCGATTGTTACTTTGTATTCTGAATCGCTTTCCAGAATATCACAATCTGGGGCAAAGTCTTTGTCTTCGTGATTCAACGGAACCACTTTCTCAACAAATTCCTGAATGTCCTTACCTAATTTTGAAAGGTGTTTCTCTATCTCTATTCCGAATTCTGTAAAATCTCCCATGTCGTACTCGCTTTCGTTTAAATTCGTAGTGAATTAAGCAAGCACAATGCCAATGATTTTCGATCTGTCACTAACTGACGTATTGACAACTTGTCTGTCAGGCATTTCGAATAGGAATTAGGAATAAATTCAACCTCGTAGTCATCCTGAACTTGTTTCAGGATCTGTTTTGGCTGTTGATTGAATTTAAATCTCATTCGTCATTCTGAGCGATAGCGAAGAATCTGCGATTCTTGAATCTAGCTTGAGATTTAATAAGGCTGATCCTTCGGAGGTATCCTCAAGGATGACTTAGCTAGAAAGCCCTTCTAAGTCCGTCCAGAAACTTTTGTAGCTAACAGCAGCGCTTTCGGCATCTTCGATTTCTGATTCAGAATTACCTTTGAGAGACAAGATAGCTGCTGCCATTGCGATGCGGTGATCATGGAAACTTTGGAACATACCTGATTCAAATTTGAAATCAGGATTACCACGAATTACCAGGCCATCTTCCATTTCTTCATAGACAGCACCAACGGAATCAAATAATTTGGTAATAGCCATGATGCGATCTGTTTCTTTGTGGCGAAGTTCTTCAGCACCTGAAATTATAGAAGTACCATCCGCGAACATCATCGCTACAGAAAGAATCGGGATTTCATCAATGCAGTTTGGAATGAGCTTTGGATCGAGATCAATTTTTCGAAGTTGAGCCGATCGAACGATGATATCTCCACAAGGTTCTGCTCCTTCATTGTGCTCATTCTCAATAGTGATATCTGCACCCATATCCATCAGAATATTCAATAGGGCTGTCCGAGTTGGATTCAAGCCTACATTATTCATTCGGATTTCAGAATCCGGCATGATCGAACCAGCTACCAACCAAAATGCGGCAGCTGAAAAATCAGAAGGAATGGTGTAACTCTGATTTGGTATCTCATCTTGCAATGAAGCTGAAATAACCCTCTTTCCATCCAGTTCTTCAACATTCAGATTTAAAAGTCGCTCAGTATGGTCTCGACTTTGAGAAACTTCAATAATTTTAGTTGGTTTTTCACCAAATAATCCAGCTAGAAGTAAACAGGATTTCAACTGAGCACTCGCAATAGGTAATTCAAATTCCAAAGGAATAAACGGATCTTCACGAGTAACGAACAATGGTGCGTACTGACCATTTCTTGCTAAAATATGAGCACCCATCTGCTCTAGTGGTTCGATGATTCGAGTCATGGTACGTGAAGAAAGCGAAGGATCACCAATTAAATAAACAGCTGCACCCGCACCAACCAGAACTCCCGACAATAATCTCATTGCAGTACCTGAATTACCACAGTCTAGCTCATTCGAAAGTGCTCGTACTCCATATCGTCCAGTCCCATTGATCGTCACCACCTGATCAATTTGGTTTACTTCGGCACCTAACATTTCCACACAATTCAACGTGCTTTGAGGGTCTTCTGCCGGTGAATAGTTCCTGATCACAGATTTTCCATCATGCAGTAATGCAAAAATAGCCGCACGCTGAGATATAGATTTATCTGGAGGTGGAGTAATGGTCCCTTTTAAAGAAAATGCCGGAGCAACTTTTTTGATCATCCCTATCGAAGTAAAAATTTAAACAAGGAATGACGAAGGTAGGGAATTTATTGTTTCGGATTTTATGATTCGTAATTCCAACTTTAAGTGAGTTTATTTAAAGCTGGACTGCTATAAATTTCTAATCAACTCTGTAATTTCAGGAATTGAAATACCATTCATTGAACCATTTGAACCTCTTGTAATAATCACTCTAGCCTGTTTATCAAGTATTATCATAGTCGGATAGGTAAAAATTCCAAATTGCTCAGCAATTAATTCACCATTTTGAAGTATCGGGTAATTAATGCCTTTTGATTCAACAAAATCGATTAAATCCTCACTAGAAATTTCTTCAAATGATGATATTCCAAAATATTGGACTTCATCTTTATTAACTGATGCATACAATTTGTTCAATTCCGGTATTTCGTTTATGCATGGTTTACACCAAGTACCCCAAAAATCAAGTATGGTAATTTTCCCGGCAAAATCTCGTGAATGAACAGATTGACCATTCAAATCAGGTAGTTTAAATTCAGGCACAGTGCTGCCAATTGCTAGCACACCACCTTTTTCAGAATTTTTCCCCAAAATGGTTTCTAAATCAAAGCTCTCATCTGTGATCTCTTCATTAACTGACTTTATTGTTAACATCAGATCTAGATTCGAGGTGATTAATCTCCTAAGTAAGAAATCATTTTCGCCAATAAACAATATCTGAGTAGTACCATTACTTTTTTGAACTTCATATTTCTTACAGCTTACATCACCTACTTTCTCTGCTCCAACTAACGAAACAACATCTGAATCTTTAATTAATCCGTAAGCAGGGTTTGGACTTAATGCACCATTCACGACTAAATGGACAACATCAAGTCCTGCTCCAAATAAAAGAGATGAAAAATCATCAAAATGTTGAAACTCAGATTCTTTATCTAAATAGTACCCCTCATTATTATCCGAAAAGGATAATTGATAATAATCATCACCTCGAACTACAGATCCATCAAAATAGTATTGATTAGTATTGTGATTTGCCCCTCGTTTGAATTTTACTTCACCGGATATAACTACTGTTCCCCTTTCCGCGATAAATGAATATTCGATGGTTTGAATGTTTGAGAAAGCAGATTTATAGTTTTCAATAAATTCATCAGGTTTTTGGAGGGAAAAAAGGTTTAATACTATCGAAATAGTGATGAGATAAAAGTTCATTTAGTACCCGAAGTTTATTAGTTATATGATGTAACCAAGACGACAACTGATTCGAATTGGTTTTAACGTAACCAATCTTTCACATTTGAAATTGTACACAATTAACTGAACATACCTTATTGATGGTAAATCGAATGCTTTCCGTAATGTTTGATTAAATGGATTTGGATTCGAAAACTAGATATCAGAATCACGAATCACCGGTGCGATCTATCAATGCCTGAGCAAGAATGGCAGCTTCTGTTCCCGGATAGAATTCTAAGATTTCATTCAGGATCGCAAGAGCATCTCCACGATTCCCTAATTGAATGTTTGATTCCGCTGAGAAATACATCCCCAATGAAACCCAGGTATCAAAAGCTTCAAAAAGGATTTTTACACGAGCGTACTCTGCGATAGCTTCTTCGTAATTCCCTTGATCTTGCTGAGATTTACCTAAAAAGAATTGTGCTTCTGCCCCAATCTCAGTCGTATTTCGATCTGCAATAGGTTTTAGTATTAGTAGTGCTTCTTCATACATGCGTTCAGCAACTGCGACTTTACCAAGTCCAACACTGGCTGCCTCATTTGCCTGATTAATCTGTAGAGCCGCCTCATATTCTTCGCGAGCGATTTCATATTGGTTTCGGGATAAACTCGCATTACCCATTCCAATATATGCTTCCTGAGCAAATCGGCGTTCTTTTTGAAGTAATTGACTGAAATAATCATGTGAAATCTCAAACTCATCTAAATCGAAATAGAGAAGTCCAAGAGAAGTTAAAGCCGCAGGAACCTGATCATCATTCGGATACTCATCTATCACTGTTTGATAAGATGAAATAGCTCTATCATCCTGACCAACCTGACGATATGAAACTCCTAAATTCATATAGGCTTCAGGTGCAAGAGCGTCCGAATTGGTTACTCTTAAATACTGACGAAATTCACGAATGGCCCCCTCATAATCACCTGTTTGGAAAACAGTTTCAGCTTGTCGGTATCTTAAACGATCCGCTGTTGAGGATTGTGGATTATCACTCAAAAATTCCTCGAGAATGACCGAGCTACTATCCATTCCACCTGCTGAAAGCTGCGCATACTGAATACCATTTATCGCTTCAATGATATACCTGGACCTCGGGTAGTTTTCTAATACCATCTGATATGCCTCTACAGCACGGTCATATTCACCAGCATTATAAAATGCATCCCCAATATTGTACTGTGATCGAGCTGCCCAATCCGTTCCCGGATAGCGACGAATTACTGTCTGAAATTCCTCAATAGCTTGAGAATAATTGGAGGTATTCAAATAAATGTATGCCACATTGTATTGGGCCTGCTCTCGCAGTCTACTGAAAGGATATATTCGAAGCATGCGCCTGAAATTGCTTACAGCCTCAAAAGTTCGATTTGAACGATAATAGGAATTTGCAACCTGGAACATGGCATAATCACCGCCGGGTTCTGCACCAATTGCCTGATTATAAAATCGTATTGAATTTCGGTAATCCCCTAAAGCATAGTAAGCATCTCCTATTCTTAATCTAGTATCAACATCATATGGATAGAGGGCAATCGGAGGAGGATTATAGTTATTGATGAAATCTTCAAGTGGACCAACGGCTAAATCATAATCGCCTGTTTTGAAATAACTCCAACCTAGTGAGTATCTGGCAGCACCGATCATTTCATGTTCAGGAAAATTCTCTACAAATAGTTTAAACCTTCGGGCTGCATCCGCAAATTGATTTAACTTGTAGTAAGAATCAGCACTCCAAAACAAAGCTTCTGCACCAAGTTCTGAGTTTGGAGTTTCTGCATATACAGATTCAAAAATTGGTTGAGCTTGTTCATAGGCTTGATTTCGAAATAGAATCCATCCTTTTTGAAAACGTGCTTGTCTACGAAGTGCAGGATCAATATTTGCGACATTTTCGGCTTCCTCAAAAGCCTGCGAAGCTCTTGTGTATTCACCGTTAGCAAAATAGGATTCCCCAAGCATTGAATAGATTTTACCGGGATCCTGAAGCTGATCTCCATTCCGAACCAGGTTGAGTAAAATCTCAATAGCGGCATCATAATCTCCAGCTTCGAAAGAAGAAATCGCCCATTCGAAATATGCTTCTTCCACCCAGAGTCCAGTTTCGAAACGATCACCAAAATCAGCAAATGTATCCATCGAGCGCTGATAATTCCCGCCTAACTTATGATTTACGGCTTCATAATACATCGCTTTTCGAGATAATTCAGAATCATCAATAATAGCTTTCTCAAATGATTGAGCTGCCCAATGATAAATTCCCTGACGATGATATAACCAACCCAGTCCATAGTGAGCAACTGCTTCTTTGTCAGTTCCTTCTGTTAACCGGATATATTGCAAGTAGTCTTTAGTGGCTTCATCATAACTACCTAAATAATTATGAGCTTCTGCCATCAAGAATAAAGCTTTTATTTTTGATTCATCATCCAAGAAAATCATTTGAGCATCTAATGCCTCAATAGCTTCATCAAATCTACCCTGTTGGTAATAAGATTCACCAAGTGCTGTTCCAACTCGGCGTGTAACGGGATCATTTGGATATCTTTCTTTCAATAATTCAAATGCAATTGCGGAGGAATCATATTCATTTTCAGTTAAATACAATCTTCCACGAGCATAAAGTGCATCTGCTGCCCATTCAGATTCCGGATATTCATCAGCTAACTTCAAAAAATAGTATCGTGATTCTACATAATCACGCTTCTCAGCTGCAGCTTCTGCCACCCAATACATCGTTTCAGAAGCTCTGGTGTTTCCCATCCACGAATCAATGGCTTGATTGTAATACTGGATGGCTAAATCATACTCTCGGTTATCTGTAAATCTATGACCTAGATCTTTCAATAATACAACCGAAAGATCACTCCCTGGATAATTCAGTATAAATTCCTGATAATAATTCTCAATATTTACTGAATCTGCACCGGTTTTTGATCTGGCTAAATAATAGTCTGTCGATATAAATAGTTCGTGATCTGAATGATCATTCTTGAATTCCTTAAATGATGAAATAGCTTCTTCAAAATGGCCCTGAAAGTATAAATCAATGCCATTTTCATAGGAAATTGTAGAGGAAGACTGAATAGACTGACCAAATGAAATCGTCGGAGCCAGTAAAATCAGTAGTAAATTTAGACAGCTTCTAGATGAAACCGAGCGCATGTATGATGATTGTATTTTGTTAGACTTCAGATATCAAGATAACGAATAAGTTCGTCTGCCCGGTCGCTAAAATCTTTCTCCATACTTGCACTGCTAACCTGAGATGTGATTACATATCCATATCGTTGCAGAGTTGAACATACAGTTGATGAATCTTCCAGATTGAGTTTAATTGATACTCTGAAGAATCCATTATCATCATTTGGCTGCTCAACGGCGATTCCAAGAACTTTGGCACCTTCTGTTTCAATTAGGCGAACCACTTCAGTTAAAGTAAAATCATAAGGCATCATTTCAATAGTAATTACTGAACCAAATGATTCTAAATTGAAAACATCACCTAATGCTTGTAGAACGTCACGTTTTTTTATTACTCCAAGAAAATTTTTGTACCTGTCAACGACTGGTAAAATGAATAATTCATGAGCTAACATGGTTCTGGCAGCTTCGAATAAATGCTGAGTTTCAGGAATGGAGATACTTTCCTGAAGTGGAATTTCACTTATGGGAATATTCTCATCGGTAACTTCAATAAGCGTATCTAGCGAAACCATACCAACAAGCACGCCGTCGTCCACAACCGGGAAACGTGTAACAAAGAGCAGATCTAGCTTGGTAAGTGCCAAAGCTACTGAATCTGTCACCTTTAGAGGTGCTATGTTTTTATCTATGATTTCGTGTACAAGCATGATTAAATAACCTGACTTTCGTGTCCAATAGTATCTAACAAATGCGACAATTGCTTAAAATCTTTCTTCGCAATCCTGAAAAAAAGTTCCACATCGTTTTCAACGTATTTTTCACTGATTACGTTTGCATTCTCATGAATGAAAGCAATTGCCTTGTATTTACTTATCGGGATGGTAATTGACCGGCTTAAGTACTCATCTTCTATCAGCTCTTCAATTTTTTGTTCCAGTTCTGAGAGTCCAATTCCTCGCTCTGCTGATATAAAAATGGCTTCAGGATATTCATCTTTGAGCATAATAATCTGCTCTTGATCCATTTTATCGACTTTATTAAGAACCAATAGTGTGCGCTTATTGGTCGCTTCAATCTCTTTCAAAGTGCTTTCAACTACTTCGATATATTCATGTGCCATTGATGACGCACCATCAACAACATGAAGTAAAATATCAGCTTCACGAACTTCATCTAGTGTTGATTTGAAGCTTTCAATTAGATTATGTGGAAGCTTCCGAATAAATCCCACCGTATCAGAAAGAAGAATTTCGTGATTTGTAAGCTGATGTCTTCGAACAGTAGAATCGAGTGTAGCAAATAGTTTATCCTCAGCCAGCACATCGGTTTCAGTGAGAGCATTCATCAGAGTAGACTTTCCGGCGTTGGTATAACCCACTAAAGAAACTCGATTCATTCCCTCTCTGCCTTTTCTCTGAGTGGTTCGCTGCTTATCAAGCTTTTCCAACTTTGATTTCAAAATTGCGATACGCTGACCAATAATTCGTCTATCAGTTTCAATCTGTGTTTCACCGGGACCTTTCGTTCCAATACCACCACTTTGGCGTGATAAGTGAGTCCAATAGCGAGTCAAACGTGGCAATAAATACTGGAGTTGTGCTAATTCAACCTGAGTTTTTGCAGCAGCTGTTTTTGCTCTCGATGCAAATATATCTAGGATCAACGCACTGCGATCAAGTACTTTTGCATCTGTACCAGCTTCAATGTTTCGAATCTGGGTTGGAGAAAGATCATCATCAAAAATGACGGTTCGGATTTTAAGAGCCTTCATCTGGCCTTTTAATTCCTGCAGTTTTCCCTTACCAACATAAGTACTTATATCAGGTCGAGAACGATTTTGAAGAACTTTATCAACCGGATTACCTCCAGCTGTTTTCGTTAGCATCTCAAGTTCATCTAAGTATTCTTCAGCTTGTCTCTTGGTGGCTTTGTGACCATACAAGCCAACTAACATTACTCGTTCTTTTTCTATATCGGTGTTTTTAACGTCGTCGAGCAAATATTCTCTTTTTTTATTCTTCTTGAATTTTTCTCAAATCAATATCTGGAAGCAGTTCACTTTCAATACGTGACTTTAGCTTTAAAGATACCAATTTTTGGAATTCAATTCGTTTTGAAGCAGGCACAAATAAACGTATCTGTTTATATCCTTTGGTTAATGATTTGTTGAGCTCTGAATAGCTAAATGTAAACTCTGATCCCTCCAGAGATTCTTTCTCTACAAAATCAAGAATCTGAAACCATGGGATTGTTTGGGATGGTTCATTGATGTTTTTAACGATACCATGATCAGTAATATAATGCTTGGATGCCAGGTAACTTGATATAAACCACATTCCACCTATCCAGCCATAGGCCACAAAATATCCGTAGTTTTTAGTGTCATCCGTTAGGAAAACGATTAACCCCAAAGTAGTAATTAAGGCCAAAAAAACAGTTGCAAAGAGTGGGTATCCTCTCATTTTTCCCGCTCGCCAATTCAAGCGGACATTCCTCAGTCTCAACTTATTTTGAAATGAATAAGCTGCCAACAAAGTGGATGAAACCGTAAATAAAACGATTACACCCTGGAAAAAAATGAGTAGCACTTCTTTCATTAAATTGAACTTTCTGTTTTATAGAACGCAGAAATTAGGCTTTCCAGTACTAAGAAAAACAATCCTGCCCACATAAACCATTGCCAAATTTCCCTACCGAATCCTGACGCAATAATCTCGTTATCAAGTGCAGCATCTGAAATTTCTGAGGTATTTAATGTTCGTAGCCTTAAACCATTTTGAGAAAAAAACTGATCGTTCACAGGTTCAAATTCTGATTCAGAACTTTCAAGATTAACCGCAATTTGAAGTTCAGTTTCATCATTTTTCAATGTTATAAAACCCGGTTCCCAATTAATTGCATCATAAGCAACATCAATTCCAATTGAAGAATTTCTGATTTCTGGGATGATTTCCTCATTTCTGTACCTAATCGAAAGGTTCTCAGAATCCAATGAACCATTCCATGTAAAAGGATTTCCGAGTGTATGTTCAATTAATCCACCTTGTGCGGAAGAAGCCACATAAAGCAGTGACCGATAATAAAATGGGGCAAATAATGGTTTTAGCCCAAAGTTAGACCAACCCGGACCTGTTCCTATTGTTGAAATCATAATATGACCATCACCGAATCGTTTTTCCCTGAACAATGCATCTGCAGTATTTAAACTTATTACATTAAATCCACCCGGTGATGTTGAAGGCTCGAATCGATAGTAATAGAAAATGTCAGGATTTGTAATTCTGATTTGTTCGTTTTCTTCGGCATCAAATAACTCAACAAAAATTGGATGATCTTCCTGAATTTGATTACCAGATGCTATCGGATTAAATGAAGCATAGTCACCAACTACTCCTACAAAATCACCTGCATTAAACTGATTTAAAAAGCTATTATAACCGTTCAAATCAGCTTGTTCTGAAGGGAACAAAACAATTCCTCCTCCATTCGATACAAAGCTTTGTAATCTCTGAAAAGCATATTCAGGTATCGATCTGAGTCCATCAAAAATTATTGCCTCAAAGTCTTCAATATTAGCTGACTCGAATTCAGAATCATTGATTTTCTGGTAAGCTAACTGTGCATCACTTTGATTTGAAGCGTCTAATACTAACTGAGTGTATGAGATATCAGAAATAGTGTTTGAGCCAGTTACCCAAAGTATATTTCGTCTCTCTGGAATTTGTATGGTAAAGTATTTGATGTTGTCATCCGCAAATTCATCACCTTCAATACTAACTTGCCCGGATACTGTACCGATCTGCGAAGGTATAACCTCAAAACTGAATGTACCAAAGCCATTTCCAGGTAATGAAACTGAATATTGTCCGACGATATTATCCTCAAATTGAAGAGTCACAAATTGATTTGAAACAGGAATCTCAGATCTATTCTCTACTTCAACGTTCAAGATAACCGGTAATCCGGCAGCAATCATATCTGTTGATGTCTCAACTTTTGAAATAACTGTATTTTGTACAGGAACATCTCCCAAGTTGAAAAATGTAGTACTGATGGTTCTGGGAATTTCTTCTATTTCACTCAGCTCAGACAGTTGACTTTGTTGGCCATCCGAAATGATGAAGATTCGTTTATTTTCATAGGGTGAGTCTTCCAACAACTCTATGGCATTAGCTATCCTATCAGAAGTATAATTGCCACTGTTACTAATGGTAGCTTCTTCAAGTCGTCGTAACAATTGACTTTGACCGATCACTGATGCGAACTCTTCCTCACCGTTTGTGGTCTGAAAAATAAACCGATCAATTTCTTTAGATGAATTCTCTAATGACTGAATTATTTCTTTTGCTTGCTCGAATAATGGGCCTTTTTCGCCTATCCGACCCATGCTAATGCTATTATCCAAAACGATCACATTCAAAGCTGCCGATTTACTATCAACTCCACCAACACCTGGCGGTAAAAACGGTCTGGCTAATACCAATGCAAGACACGCAATAGCTAATAATCGCACAAATAGTAACAAATAGCGTTTAATCCGAATCTTCTTAATGGTAGTTTTTTGAAGTTCCTTAAAAAACGCTAGTGTAGAAAATGCTACTTTCTGTGGCCTTTTAAGATTTAAAAGGTGAATTATCAAAGGAAGACCAACCGCGAGAACGGCAAATAAAAATAGAGGACTTAAAAAACTCATTAAGGATAAAAAAGTATTATTTTAAGCGCGTTTTTTAGATTGGAACATTTCTTGAAAATACGACTTATTCACAATCAACAATATTCAAAAAAGCACTCATTAATGCTATTCAAGCAACGTAGCTTAAGCTTAATCATTACCTTTTTTATCATTACCATTTTCTGGGGATGTTCTTCTATTCAGGAAAAGAGTTGGATTGATCTGCTGCCTGAAGAATCAAGCTTTATAATCGTACCAAAAGCTGATGTTACTTTAAAGAATCTCGGTGAAACCGAATATGCTACAATTCTTGATGATTTGACTCCTACAGCGGTTCAGCAGTTAGGAGCATTACCTGATTCCATTCTACAAACCATTGACTTAAAAGCATTAGCCTTATATCCGGCTAGTTCAACGAAATCCCAATTTATATGGCTTGCTGAAACAACAGGAAATCTTGATGAGTTTGCGTTTAATTTTTATGAGCCATTTGAACAGAATAATTATTCATTTAACAAACTGACCATTCATAAAGTCTATTTAAATGAATATTTAATTTTTGCTGCCCAAGTCCATGATTGGATTATCTTTTCCGAATCAAGCATAGCTGTTGAGAGTGCTTTGCGATCGTATTTGGGATTTTCAAAATCGATAGGATTGGATAATGAGCCTGCAGCGGGTCAACTAATTGTGAACACTTCAAAACTTGATCATTGGGTTCAGCAATTTATAGCGGTCGGATATCGCCCAAATATTATTGGTTCAACAGTGGGATTTACGCCCGCATCTTTCAGATTTAAAACTAGTGAAGAAGAAACACAGGGTTTTGAGCTTGATGGTATTATTTCGATATCAGATTCAGCAAAATCTACCATGGTCTCGAGTCTCTCTTCTGTAAACAAAGAGATTATACTCGATAGATATATTGCCGGAAATTCAGCTTCATTTATTCTATTCAGGCATCCGGTTTCAACTACCCCATATTTTCCAGAATCTAATTTGAGTGCACTTGATAGTCTTCTATTGGATGATCCGGAACTCTATCAAGAATTAGCCTTAAGCATGGATGTTGAAATGGCAGTAGTTGCCTTTCCGGAATCAGGACTGTTGACTAATGGCGAGTTTCTATATATGCGAAATCTAGAAAGCATGGTCACTTTCAGATCTAATATTGAAGCATTTGCTGATAGTGGTTTAGTAATGAGACAGGGAAACTCGTTTTATATTAAAAGTGTCGTACTTGGAAAGTTGATTGGATCTGAAATGTCTCCATTTAATGATTTCTATCTATCATTCTCTCAGGATGTAGCAGTTATTTCTAAGCGACGAGGACTTTCGGAAAGTGTCGATGCTGACCGAACAAGAAGAAGAACTATTTATTATGATGAGACTTTTCGTTCAGTAAAGTCATCACTTAGTGACAGAATAAGTGGATTTGTTTGGGTTAAAACCGACGAGTTTCTGAAGTTCATTAATCCATTGCTTATGCCAAATACCACCCTAGATGGATTGATCGGAACTTATAACATCCTGACCATGAATTTTGAGAGAAATCAGGGTAATTCTGTGACTTTCAATTTCAAATCTGTGATTGAAGAAGGCTCTACTCAACCATACGATGAATTGTGGGTGCTTCCTCTTCAAAATGAAAATCTTGCAGGGCCTCCGATCCTTGGTAATATAGTAGGAAGCGCATCCGATGAAATCATCGTTTCTACGACATCAGGTAGAATTGAAGCGCTGGCCTTTGATGGTACATCCGTCATGCAGGCTAATACAAATGATGGCGATATTCCAATTGGAAGTCCGGTTTTATATGATTGGTATGGAAATGGACAACCGGTAATTCTTCAAGCAGCAGGTTCAAGGATCTATGCCTGGAATGAAGCCGGCCGATTACTTCCTCAATTTCCAATCGAGATTGGTGAAAGAATTAGTGCTCCAATTGTTGTATCTGATGTTTCAAGAAATGGGATTCCTGAAATTATCGTAGCCACGGAAAATCGAAAAGTTCATGTGGTGGATGGTAGAGGTCAAAACCTACGTGGTTGGCCCCAATTTACCAGTGCTGTTGTTAGAAACGCGCCACAACATACCATGGTTGACGATGAGTTTTCTATCTGGGTTGTATCTCAAAATATCCTTCATAGTTGGCAGAGAAATGGAGCAGTACGACCTGGTTATCCAACTTTTATTAATGCCAGTTTCAATACGGCTCCAACTATTTTTGAAGACAAAGTTATTGGTGCAGGATCTGATGGATATATTTATTCAATTGGTCAAGAACCGGGTTTCTCTGACTCGTTGTCTATTAGTATTCAAATGGATTCAGTTGGCATAAAGTCGTTATATGCAACAAGCAGCCAACTTAACAAGCTTGCTGTAGAGGAGAATGTATTACTTAGAGATAGTACAGGGTTCTACCGATCTGATCTTTACATCACCCAAAGTGTGAATGGTTCAATTTTGATGTTCAATCCACTTGGTGAGTTAAAAATCACGCATAACTTAGGTCAGCCTACATCAACTACATTCACTCCTCAAATCGTCGACATAAATGATGATAACAGAGCGGAGGTTATTGCATTAGCTGATTTTGGCAGATTGTTTGCCTGGGAAATATTAAGTGGACGACGTCTGTTTAATATCCCTACATCAGGTATGGAATATCCAATTATTGCAGATCTAAATGGCGACGGTTTGTACGAATTAATTGCTCAGACAAGAGAAGGACTTCGTTGCTGGACAATTAATTCAAATCAGAATTAATTTAAAATATCCGCTAAAGCTTCTTCCAGATCATCATATCTGAATTCGAATCCTGATTCTTGAAGAACTTTTGGCTTCATTCTGATACTATCCAAAATTGGTTTTGCTCCTTCACCATACATAATTTCAAGTGCGACCTTTGGAACACGGAATAATACCGGTCTATTCATTACTTCACCCAGTGTATCCGCGAACATATTCATTGTAACAGGTACCGGTGCACATACATTATATGGGCCGGTCATCTCTTCATTTTCTATGGGGAAGATCAGGGCCTGAATCATATCATCTCTATGTAACCAACTCATAAATTGTTTACCATTTCCAACTGGTCCACCAACAAAAAACTGGAATGGTGGAATCATTTTTTCTAAAGCTCCACCATCTTTTTCAAGTACAATACCTATTCGAGGATTAACTACTCTAACTCCGAATTCAGTTGCTTTTTGCGCTTCAGCTTCCCAATCTTTGCAGACATTTGCTAAAAAATCATCACCGACCGGATCGGATTCTGTTTTAAATTTATCTCCACCATTACCATAAAAACCGGACCCGGAGGCTGAAATCATCAATTCTGGTTTTGAGGAGGTCTCCCTCATCGCATCGACTAGTTTTCTGGTGCCGTCAATTCTGCTATTGTAAATCAGTTTTTTTGCTTCATCAGACCAACGTTGGCTAAAAACATTTTCTCCTGCAAGATGAATCACAACATCCACTTTCTCCATTGCAGCAACCAGGTCATCATCCCATGAAATAAACTCCTGATTTTTTGCCTTTTCATCGGCATACTTCTTTGGATTTCTTGTGACTATGATTAGGTAATCGCCACGTTGAAGAAGTATTCGTCGGAGCTCCTTGCCAATAAATCCGGTACCACCGGTAATTAAGATGTGCTTCATTTGAGATATTTTATGTTATCTCAGACAACCTAAAATATTGATCTGACATTTCAATGATTAGATTGAAATATAATCGAAAACGCCCAAGACATAGAGATATATATAAGCTACGGGTGCGGCTATAAGTAAAGCATCAAAACGATCAAAAAAACCACCATGCCCCGGCAAAATACTAGATGAATCTTTCATCTGAGCTTTTCTCTTCATCTTGCTTTCTAAAAGATCTCCTACCGGACCAAAAGTAGCTACTAATAGTGCCATTGGGATTATTTGAATGATTCCAAGTGGCATTGGGAGTGGAACAAGATAGTACACTAATAAAGCACCAATGATACTACCAACATAACCGGAGAAAAATCCTTCCCAGGTTTTATTTGGACTAATTTCTTTGGCTAATGCATGTTTCCCAAACGCTTTACCCCCGAAATATGCAAAGCTATCGGCACCCCAAATCATCATTAAAAGCATGATGGTTAAAATAAACCCATCTGTATTTGAACCCATTTTATTTATCAGAATAAAACACAGCAAACCGACAGGTGCATATAAACCGGCAAATAAAGTAGTTGTTAATTTAAAGTGGGAATCAGAAGATTGACTGAATGTCTGAATGGCTAAAAAGAGTACCAAAATACCGACACCAATTTCAAAAGGATAAGGTAAAGTATGAGATAACATCACCCATAGACCAATTGTGTATGGGAAAAGAAGATCCGTTGGGGTAAGGCTATTATCTAAAATTCGATTAATCTCACGAATTATAAAAAAACCAATCACGATAACCATTCCCTGGAAAAACCAACCACCCAACCAAGTCATCCAGATAAACAATGCTGCTGCCGGCACAGCAAAAATTACTCTTTGAGCCAGATTATTCAAGTGAATCTCCCTCTTCACCTTCTATTGGCTCAATGTCAGCTTTTTCAAGATCAATTAATGCTTTTCTGGCTTTTTTCTCGAACTCAATGGGTACGTAAAGATAAATTAGCGCCATATCACCAATTTGAAGACTATAAGCTGTATCTCGTTTAGATAGAATATTCGAAGGGATTTTTAAATTGCTTAGATAATTTCTTGCGAGATCAATCTCATATTCCACTCCACTTTCCAACACGCAAACCCAATTTTCTATTTCATTAGGTTTGGGATGATCGAATAAACTCATGCTTTAGCTTCAGGTGTTAGTCTGTGTAGGATATATACTAAAGCTGAAGATACAATAATACTGATAAGAATGAGACCCCAAGGTAATTCAGTCTCAGGAGTCATTGTGGCATCCAGCATTTCTGGATAAAAAGAACTTGCTATTACTTGCCCACCGTTATTTACCAAATGTGCAACCATAGCCGGGATTAAACTATTTGAAATATATGTTAGATAAGCGAGGACGATTCCTAAAAAGGCAAGTGGTAAAAAATTTGTAATCTGAACGTGAAAAAGCCCGAATAATAAACCGGATACAATAATACCAACCCAGATTCCTCCACTCTTTTCTAGTGATCTCTGAATATACCCGCGGAATAACACTTCTTCACATATTGAGGGAACCAAGCCAATATGAAGTAAGCCAAGAATCAATGCATTCTCAGATTTAAGAAACCTAGTAATCATTTCTAACATTGATTCCTGCATTTCTACCATTACTTCTGGTGCAGGCACAAAAGAATTTATCCACCCAAGAAACATAACTGTTGGATAAACGGAAACCGTTAGAATGATTGCAATTCCAGTTACGCTCCAAACATTATCTGAAATTGTTAGCCGTAAGAACTGATTACGTTTCCCCTTGACTGCACTTAATTTAACTATCAGTAGAGTTGCTAATAGCATTATTAAAACCTGACCAGCAGTATTAGCCCAAAAAGTCAGGTTTATATTCTCTAAAACTGAACCTAAAATGGCTTCTATGTCAGTAATATCTTGGGCATTCCATATGGTACCTACTAGAATGACAACACTACCAACAACTTGAAAGCTAATAAAAACAATGATTAGCCAGATTGCAGCCATAAAGGCATGAGGAAAACCATTTTTCTCTACAAAGGGAAGAGGTTCAGGAATAAATTGTTTTTTAAGTTCCGGATTTACTTCTGATGTCGCCTCTTCCATTTATATAATCTGATTAATTAGTCTTCTTCTGATGCGTAAACTTTCGCACCAATAATTCCTGATATTAAGTTAAGAACACCAACGGCAACAATACCAATCCCAATTCCCCATAACAATGTAGACATTGCTCCTGGTTCCGGTAATAAGCTCATTGCAAATTCCATTTGTTCAGCCGGCAGATTCTGTGCTTCAATATTTCTAATAGACCAGTCATAAACCGCCTGATTTAACTCAGGGTCAATTACATATTGCCAAATCACAGTAATAACCGTACTAAATACAATTCCAACGGCCCCTGTCATGAAACCGATTAATGCACCTTTACCAATTGGAAAGGTGATTTCATACTCATTAGCGAAGTGACGAGTGGCAATAAAACCACCAATAGCGCCAAGTAAGCAAGCGAATGTTCCTATTCCTTGTGCGAGTGTAAAACTTGATCCTACAGGTTCACTATTTATTGTCATGTATTGACTTAATATCCCCAATACAGACATTATCAATCCAATGATCAATGCCCCTATCATTACTGATGGCCAGTAACTAGGCTGCGAATTCTGTTCCATATGTATCCTCCGATTTTGTGTTTCTCTTAAAGAATTCTTGAGTTATTAGTAAAGCTATGGATAAACCAAAAAGGATACCCAATATTAGTCGACTCTCAAGTGTATTTACCCAAATACCCATTGCATTTCCGATAAAATCGATTCCATTTATAGCAATCGTACCAACTACAATGTTGATTCTGTTTTTCTTTGTTATTGATACAATACGCTCAAAAAAAGGTGATGCTATTAAGCCGACTAAGAATGCTGTGTAGATACCAAGACACCTAGCACAGACTGCCATACTAATACCGGCAATGCTGTACGAGCGTTCTGGGTCTTGGTGACATAAAAATTCGAAAAAAATATGTTGCCATCTCGACTCATGCACATGATACCCAAATAGTCCCGGTCCCAATGCAATGATAACAAGCATTATTGCTATTGCAATTAAACCCCAAAAAAGAAATGGGTTATGTAACGACTTTGATACCATCATTTCGAGCTTGATTTTAAAATAGCCTTATCGAATTTATTCAGAAAATATGCCGGAGCTCTGGTTGGTTTTCTCGAGTTCTCATCCATAAAAAAAAGTGTTACCTGTCCACGAGCGCACTTCATATCTCTATTCTTTGCCATTACATTGTAAAATGTTTTCATGCGAATGCTTGGTCTATCAAATACCAGAACTTCTATTACAATGGGCTCATCATAATAAACTGGTGATATGAATTCCAAATTAGCTTCTACAACCGGTAGCATCACTCCAGCATCTTCAAGCTCCCTATAGTCAATACCGTAGCTTCGAATCATTTCAACTCTGGCTACTTCAAAGTACTCTAAAAACTTCCCGTGATACACATACCCCATTTTATCTGTTTCGCTATACCTACTACGAAGTTCGTAGTTATAAGTAAGCAGAGGTTTGGAATCAGGGAAATTTACCATTTCAACCGCTAACGAATGATCCCATTGCTGAATACTTATTGATTCTCTGATCAACAAGCTTCTCCGGCTTCATTTTTGATAATTTCTTTAGAGATTTTAGAATTTGTGCTTTTACTAAATCTGCTGCTGCTTTATGATCTCTATGTGCTCCAGATGGAGGTTCTTTTATTACACCATCAATAACACTTAAATCTACCAGATCAGTTGCAGTTAATTTCAAAACTGCTGCTGCTTGTTCTTTATAATCCCAGGTTTTCCAGAGAATGGAAGAACATGATTCGGGTGAAATCACCGAATACCAGGTGTTTTCCATCATGAAGACTTCATTACCCATTCCAATTCCCAGGGCGCCACCACTGGCTCCTTCCCCAATCACTAATGTGATTATTGGAACTTTCAATACAGCCATTAATTTCAGGTTTTTTGCAATGGCTTCAGCCTGTCCCCTTTCTTCAGCTTCTAAACCGGGAAAAGCACCAGGTGTATCTAACATTGTGATAACCGGAACATTGAATTTTTCCGCCAATTGCATCAAACGGAAAGCTTTTCGATAGCCTTCAGGATTCATCATCCCGAAATTTCTGTACTGACGGCTAGCTGTATCGCGACCTTTTTGTTGACCAATAATCATTACTGAGTGCCCATCAATTTTGGCTAAGCCGCCAACACAGGCTTTATCATCAGAGTGATATCTATCACCGTGTAACTCAACAAACTCATCAGCGATATGCTCGATATAGTCCATGGTATATGGACGGTCCGGATGGCGAGCCAACTGTACTCTCTGCCATCTTGTAAGATTCGAAAAGATGTTTTTTCTGAGTTGTTCAACTTTCTTTTTTAAGCTTTCAACATCTTTGTTGAGTACGCCATCACTAGCAGAAGATAATCCTTCTAATTCCTGAATTTTCTTTTCAAGATCTGCTATTGGCTGTTCGAAATCTAAATAATGTGTATTCATAGTGTTCTTTATTGGAGAACTAGTATCTAATAAGTTTAATAAAAATTCAATCTATTACAGGGCACCGAAAATACTTCTAACTTTCATGGCCCAGACCCTCCAAATGGCTTCTCGTACAATTTTTTTTGACATTTTTGAAACTCCTTCTTCCCTTTCTCTAAAAATGATTGAGATTTCTTTGAGTTTAAAACCTGCCTTCCATGCTCTGAAATGTAGTTCAATTTGGAATGCATAGCCATTCGATCGAATACGATCTAATGAGATATTTTCTATTACATTTCTGTGAATACATTTAAAACCTGCAGTTGTATCAAAAACAGGTAATCCTGTAATGGTGCGGGCATATATATTTGCACTGTAAGACAGAATCAATCGACTAAGTGGCCAATTAATGATGCTGATCCCATCACAGTATCTGGAACCTATAACAACGTCAGCTTTCTCTGCACGAATATCTTTGATTAAACGAGGAACATCATTTGGATCATGTGAAAAATCAGCATCCATTTCTACCACATACTGGTAATTATGATCTAAAGCATATTTAAATCCAGCAATATATGCGGTTCCTAATCCTTGTTTACCCTCTCTTTCAATGAGATGAATACGCCCCGGATAAATTACTTTTTGTTCACTTACAATATGAGCAGTACCATCAGGAGAACCGTCATCGACAATTAGGATATCAACTTCTTCTTTGAGCCCAATAAGTGCATGAATTATCTTTTGGATATTCCCAGCCTCATTATAAGTTGGAATAATTACTAGTGCCTTATCTAGCATGTTATTGTCCCTTCCCTTTAATCATTGTAAGGACGGTAGCAATCAATATCTTCATGTCCATCTTAAGTGAAATATTTTCGACGTAATAGAGGTCATATTTTGTTTTTTCCTTTACATCATCCAAAGATGAATCGTACTTCCATTTCACTTGTGCCCAACCAGTAATACCTGGTCTAACTCTTAATCTCCTTGAATAGAGTGGAATTTTAACTTTGAATTGATCAACAAAATGAGGGCGTTCCGGCCTAGGACCAACTAAACTCATAGATCCGCTTAGTACATTTAATAGTTGCGGGAGTTCATCTAATCTCAGTTTTCTTAACCAATATCCAACTTTGGTTACTCTTGGGTCATTTTCTTGTGCCCACATAGGTCCGGTTTTAGCTTCAGCATCTTTACGCATTGTTCGGAACTTATACATCGTAAACGGTTTTCCATTACGACCAACTCGTTTTTGTGCAAATATTACAGAACCTTCTGAATCTAACATGATAATTATTGCTAATAATAGAAATACCGGAAATCCAATAACTAAGCCTAAAGCACTGACTGAAATATCAACTAATCGTTTAACAACACGTTCCCAAAAAGGCATGGGTTGAGGTGAAATTTCAATAAATGGCAAACCAAAAATCTGATTTGTCTTATTCAAACCGCTCACAAGCTGATGAAAATCCGGCAATAATTTTATAGTGATTTCTGGCTTATCAACTTTAGAAATTACTTCTACCAAATCTTTTCTTCGTTCAGGCTCAATAGCTACTAGAACATCTTGAATTTGATTTTCCTCAAGAATATTGTCAATCTCATCTAGGTGACCTATTACTAGTTTTTCATCAATTCCAACTTCTGGGTCTAAAGACTGACCATTAACCTGAACGTAACCCATCACATCCATACCTAGTGTACGATTACGCATCAAATCATCATAGGCTACTTTTGCATTGTGACCAGTGCCAATAATCAGTGTTCGATGAAGACCTTTACCTTTTCTAGCATAAAATCTTTGTACCGTTCTAATTAAAAATCGATTTAATCCACTCACAATAAAGATCGATCCCCAATAGATAATCATCAATGATCTATCTACTGAGAATGTAGCATTTTGACTTAAATCCAGAATCAAATAGAGAATTAATGCACCAAAAACGCTGGCCTTAAGAACTTTAAAAAACTCATCAAGACGTGAAACCAAATACAGTTTCTTATACAATCCAGAAAGCACAAATACAATTACCCAGTATGAGCTTAGAATTACGCCAGAAGTAATCACATCTAAATTAACATGCCTCAAATGGATGTTAACAGATTCCATATTTATGTAATGAAATACTAACCAACACGCGAGGACTATTAAATAGTCCATGATGCTCGTAAATATTACTTCCCGATATCGCTTAATGCTGCTCAAGAAATTCCGTCTGAATGATTAAATTTCAAGCTCCTAAAATAAAGAATTTTATGCTGGTAGCATAAAAAAGTAAAAACTTGATCACTTGTATACTCTCAAAAAAAATTGTTCTTCAACAAAAGCCAGATTAGGTGAATTAATCACTGATCATGGTAGAATTGAAACACCGATTTTCATGCCTGTTGGTACTTTAGCTACAGTTAAAGCAGTTTCGCAAACACAGCTTGTTGAAAGAATCAAAGCTCAGATCATACTTGGAAACACGTACCATTTATATCTTCGCCCTGGTAATGACATTATTCAAAATGCGGGTGGTTTACATCAGTTTATGAATTGGGACTTACCGATTCTCACCGATTCTGGGGGCTATCAAATCTTTTCCTTGGCTGATAATCGAAAATTAGAAGAGGAAGGAGCAAAATTTAAAAGTCATATTGATGGATCCACACATTGGTTCACTCCAGAAAATGTTGTAGAAACTCAACGTATTCTAGGTTCGGATATCATGATGATTTTGGATGAATGCCCTCCCTATCCTTCGACATTTGAATATGCAAAAGAATCTATGGAACTAACACATAGATGGGCAAAAAGAGGAAGAAAACATTTCTTGGAAACGTCGTCCAGATATGACCATAAACAGTTTCAATTCGGTATTGTTCAAGGTGGTACCTATCCTGAATTAAGAAAACAATCTTCTGAGTTTATGGCAGAATTAGATTTTGAGGGTATTGCAATCGGAGGATTAAGTGTTGGCGAACCCATTCCTTTGATGTATGAAATGACAGATATCAATACAGACGTTATGCCAACGGATAAGGCGCGTTACCTGATGGGAGTTGGAACACCTGCAAATTTGCTGGAATCTATAGCAAGAGGAATTGATATGTTTGATTGTGTTATGCCAACACGTAACGCCCGAAATGGTATGATTTTTACTCGAAATGGAAAGGTTAATCTTCGTAATGCAAAATGGAAAAATCATCATAAGCCATTAGATGAATCATTCCCTTCAGATCTGTGCTCAAAATATTCAATGGCATATGTTCATCATCTGTTTAAAAACGACGAGATTTTTGGCTTGAATCTAGCATCAATTCACAATCTCACTTTTTATCTATGGGTTATGGAAGAAGCCAGAAATCACATATCAAATGATACTTTTGCGGAATGGTATCCGGGAATGGTTGAAAACTTAGAAAATAGAATTTAGGACTTCGATTCAGATTCTAAGCTGCTTAATACGGAATAGTCTGTAAAGAATGACTTAAACAAAATATCCAAATCAAACCAAATCGAATAGTTTTGCAAATAATAGAGTTCATAGTTCTCTAAATCTGTATCACTCTTGATTCTTTTTTCATTTATTTGGGCGTAGCCGATAATTCCTGGTTTATACATCGCTGTTGAATTGGATTTTTTACCAAGGCTTGATCCAATAAGATGTAGTTTACCTTTCAACACATTCCAAAATAATAGTGACCGATTGATCCATTTATTTTCTGAATTAAACTCTAATAATTCAATAGGATAAACTTTCTTGCCAACCTTTTTAAGACGAAATAAACCGATTATAATAAGCGGCGTTAATAGTATTACAATAGGTAGTGACACAAAGATATCCATCATTCTTTTTAGCCATTTATTGAACTCTCTTGAGTATGATAGTTCAATATCTACTATTGGAATCTGTTCTAAATATTCAACATTCGACTTACCTAAAATATAATCCATACTATCAGGTATCAGCTTCAAGATTGCTCTTTCATTTTGCAATTTCGAGATATGCTGCAGCATGGATTTGTAAGTCATAGATTTTAATACAAAAAAGACCTGATCAATATTAAAGGCTTTGACCAAATCTCTAAGCTGATTAACAGATCCTAAATACGCTTGTTGATTTTCTTTTAAATCAACACTTATAACGCCAACAATTTCATAATTCCAATCCGGCCTGGAATAAATTTGCTGTTTTATTGGGTCAGCATCAGAGTTAGAACCAACTAACAGAATTCTAGTAGGTTTGAGTTTACCGGTTACTTTGGAACCAGTTTTACTTCTATTGATTTGGATTAAGCGATAAGTCAGAAAGAGGATAATTGCTGAGACTAATCCGTAGATAAGTGCAAGTCTGGAAAATGCCAGATTCCTTACAAAAAATGTAATAACTGCGATCCCTAAATAACTACCAAATACAACTTTCAAAGTATCTGAAATCGAGTTCTGTTTATTTCGGAATACATCAAAAACACTACTTATACCAATGTAAAACATTGAAGCTAACACATTGATCCATAAGTATTGAAGATTCTGAAGGTTCGATAAAACTTCTACACTAAAATTGAATCGAATCATAAAACCCAGAATAACAGATATATTCAGCAATACTAAATCAATGGCTAATACACGAAGTGATCTAAGGTTATTTTTTATGAATGAAAAAATTATCCTGATCCAAATAGCTGTAAAAACAAGAAACTGAAATAACTTGCTATAGTTTTTGCTGTGATGTTTCTCGAAAAACTGATAAAGAGCCTTATTAAAAATGCGAACGTATTTTAAATCTCCTTTTCTTGTACTCTCTCCTTTATAATGTATGATTGATGTTATTGGCACATACTCGATATAGTATTCTGTATCTTCAACTCTATAGCATAAATCGATATCTTCTCCATACATAAAAAAACGTTCATCAAATCCCTTTAACTGTTTTAGTAACTTTGTTCTCCAAAACATAAAGGAACCAGATAAAACTGGAACTTTCGCAGTTTCATCTTCATCAATCCATCCCATGTAATATTTCCCAAAGGTTCTACTCTCTGGAAATATTGAATTCAATCCTAATACTTTACTTATTGCAGTTCCAAGTGTTGGGACTGCTCTTTTTGATTCAGGTGCAAATGTCCCATCTGGATTAAGAATTTTACAACCACATGCTCCACATAACTCATTTTTTCGCATGTGTTCAACCATATTTTCAAGTGTGTCTTCACTAACAAGAGTATCCGGATTAATTATTAAAGTGAACTCACCGCTAACTAAATCGATTGCCTGATTGTTAGCTTTTCCAAAACCTAAATTTTCTGAATTCTCTATATAGTTTACATCTGGAAAATTTGATTTCAAATATTTGATGGAATCATCTTCTGAATTGTTATCAACTACATATATCTCAAGATTTAACTCTCCTTTTGCCTTATTTATGGAACTAAGAAGGTTGGCGATATATTCCTTAACCTTGTAATTAACAATAACTATTGATATGTCAAATGGGGTGTTCACCTATTACAAACCTAGTTTATTTAGAATATAATCGAGTTTACCTCTCCACCCTAAACCATATCCAAACCTTTCTGCAGTCCCCCTCCATTTATGATCGATGAATCTTGAAATTGGAAACTCTCTCAATTTACATCCTTTTTCCCAACTCGCTATAAAGTTCTGCATAGTTGGTTGCCCGTGATGAATAAATGGTGGTAGCGAATTGTATACATCACGCTTCAATAACATATAAGGTGTCTGAAGAATGACATTACCGTTTTCGTTTTTGAACCCTCTCTTATTTACACGATTAAATTCTCCTACACCGTATAAAGAATCATCTTCATAGTAATATGCATTCATATCTTCCATGAATAAACCCTTCTTAGTCTCTGTATCACTATCCAGAAAAAAGATAAAATCTGTTTTTACCAGATTTTTAGCAGCAAAGTCCATTGCAGGACCATGAAATATATTGGTATCTAAAAAATGACTCGATACATTATTGTAATTGTCACATAAGTTCCGGATTACTGATCCTGAATTATCTTTTGAACCATTGTCAATTATCAATACAGGAATTTTAGGATAGAATTCTACAAAAGATTCTACTGCGATTGTTAATAAATCAGGTGTTTGAAAATGTACAATAACAACAGTAACGTCCATTACCTGATAATTACAACTTTTCCCATTCCTTTCTCGCTACCATCATCTCCTAAAGCAATTACAAAATAAACACCACTTGCTAAATTATTCCCTCTCGAATCTCTGGCATCCCAAGATACTCTTCCTCCATTAGCTTCAAATTCGTGAACAACTGACCCATCTGACCCTACTATCCGAATGATAGTTTCTTGACTTAATTCATCTATAATAATTCTTTCATGCCTCTGATATACAAATGGATTTGGAAAAACCTCTAGTTCTTCCATTTCAGCAGCAGGACCTTTTGCTGTTTCAACATAACTAATCAAGCCTTGATCGGTTGCGATAAAAACTTCACCATTTGCATCATTTACTGCTATTGATAAAATCGAGTTCGATAATAATTCACTGTTTTCTTTAGTGAAGTGTTCAACTACACTACTACCATCTTCATTTAATAGCCAAAGACCCTGGTTATTTGTACCAATCCACTTTTGATTAGCACCATTAACGGCCATTGCTGTTACGTTTATATCACGAAGTAAAAACCTGGAAGTAGCTGATGTATCAGCATTTATTAACCATTGTGCTGTTCTTTCAAAGCCACTGGAACTTGAAGTTATAAATTGTGGGAAGATAAAGCGTGCAATCCCTCGATCAGCTCCTATCCAAACCTCACCATTTTTATCTTCAATAATAGCATTTATCTGATTGTCTGGTAGATTACCATTATCAGGATTTGTGGTCAGTTTTACTCCGAAGTCATCACTATCAACAAGTGGATCACCAGTATTCAAAACTAATAAGCCATTTCCGTCAGCCGTAGAACTTTGCAATGAGATCCATTTTTGATTGTTTGAATCAACAAATAAACCAAGATATTCATCTTGATTACTCACTGCTGAACTTGGTGAAAATGGCAGCCAAACATTTTCCCCACTTGCTTGATAATAAAGTGGAGTACTTCCATATCTACTAACTGCCCAAACTCCATCTTCAGAATCGGTTGCTAAACCAGATATTACGGGGAATAATGGATTATCATCAACCCATCCCCTTATAGTACTATTCGTTTCATCGAAAACGTCTATTGTATTCGTTTCTTTATGATGTCTGGCAATACCTCTTCCCCATGCGCCGAAATAGTAATAATTCTCTGAAATTGTTGAAGTAAATGCTTGTTGAAACCCAAAACTATTCAAGGTCTCATTATTAGTTCTGTTATAACTATTCCAGTTATTCTCTCCCAAAATGTGATAACCTTTGGCAATATCAATGCTAGAATTTCTGGCTGATTTATTGGTTGTTGAAGAAATTAATATTTCACCATCAAGATTTAGACCCTTAAAATCATTCGATGAAGGTCCATTAGGTAAGATAACACCTTGCTCTACTCCATTTGCATCAAATCGAATTATGCCATTTGTATTTGAACCAACCCATACTTCATTTTCGAATATTTCTACCGAATTCATTTGGTACGAACCGGTACTAAACGTTACGACATTTGGTGACTGATCGATGAATATTCTGTTCTGAGTGAAAGCAATTAATGAACTATTTGATACCTGAAGCTTTACTAATTGAGAAGAATTAAATCTAAAATCTGCATTCCAATTATTATTTTCATCTAACCTATATAATTGTCCATCTATTATTGAATAGGTGTAATCAGCAATAAATATAACATCATTAATTTCACTATCCGGCAATACTACACCTAGCTCGAAACTCTGCCAGTTCTGCGTTATCTGTAAGTCTGTGTTAAGATTTGCAATTAATAAGCCTTGTTCTGTCCCAACTATTATTCGATCAGCAGATATATCAATGGAATTAACTGCTATCCCTCGACTAAAATCTCCAATAGCTAGAATACTTTGTACAACCAACTCCCTTTCAATATCCAAAATGACAATTCCAAAATCAGTTGCCAAATAGGCTAAATCATCACTTATTACAACATCATTTATTCTTTTTGAATTAAATTCCTCAACCCTCTCAATATCTCTTAAAGTAGTAATCAACAATGAGTTTACATCTATAATATCAATCACACCGTCAGAATATCCTATTACTAGTTTTCCGTTTTGTTGATAATAATCTGATGAAATACCATTTAACTGATGTAAGCCATCAATCGTACTTAGTGTAAGTGAG